>DATEAV010000266.1:0-8837 GCA_035288185.1 Anaerolineales bacterium
GCACATGGCGGCGCAGGGCGGCTTCCGAGAGCAGAGGCCCGGGAAGGTCCATCGGGCGCCGCAGGCGCAAGGCCTCGGGCACGTCGGCATAGAACTCCTCCGTGGAGGCGGCGCCGACTTCCTGCAGCATGGCCGCCTTCACCTTCGGAATGGAATTGGGGATGGTCGGATACACCACGGGCTTGGGTTGCGGCATCGCGGCCTCCGCTCTGGGCTCTTCGGAAGTTCGTAGAACTTCCGAAGTTGGTGTGAATTGTACAGCCGTGGTTCCCTTCTCCGGAATCAGGCTTGGCCGAAAGCCGACCGAAACGCGGTAGAATGTCGCCCATGACGACGCGGGATCGGGTTCGAACGCACACCGAAGGGCAGGCGCCTGCGCCGCTGCGCCGACCGGAGTGGATCAAGGTCCGCGCCCCGACGGGGGAAAGGGTCGAGTGGCTGCGCGACTTGATGCGCTCCAAGGCCTTGCACACCGTCTGCGAAGAGGCGATGTGCCCGAATATGGGTGAGTGCTGGGGCGCAGGCACGGCGACGTTCCTGATGATGGGCGACACCTGCACGCGCGCGTGCGGGTTTTGCGATGTGAAGACCGGCCGACCTGCGCCGCTCGACTGGCTTGAGCCAGAACGCGTGGCCCGGGCGGTGCAGTCGATGAACCTGCGCCACGCGGTCATCACCAGTGTCAACCGCGATGAACGCGAGGACGGCGGGGCGCCGATCTTCGCCATGGTGATCCGGCGGATCCGCGAGCTCCAGCCCGGTTGCTCCATTGAGGTGCTCATCCCCGACTTCAAGGGATCCGAGGCGGCGCTGCGGATCGTGATGGACGCCCGCCCGGAGATCCTCAACCACAATGTCGAGACCGTGCCGAGGCTCTTCCGCAAGGTGCAGCCGCAGGATCGCTACGAGTGGGCGCAGGCCACCCTCTCCAACGCCAAGCATATCGACCCCGAGGTGCTCACGAAATCGGGGATCATGCTGGGGCTGGGCGAGACGATGAACGAGGTGAAAGCCGTCATGGAGGATCTGCGCTCGTGGGGCGTAGATATCCTGACGATCGGCCAGTATCTCCAGCCCTCGAAGAGACATCTGCCCATCGAGCGCTACGTCACGCCGGACGAATTCGCCGAGCTCAAGCGATTCGGCGGTGAGATCGGTTTCGCCTGGGTGGAGAGCGGGCCGCTCGTGCGCTCCTCCTACCACGCCGAGCAGCAAGTTCGCGCCCTGAGTTCCATCCACCAGAAGCTTTACGCCAAGCCCTGACCAACGAAGCACGGCACTCCCGCGGCGTGAAGAGTGCCTCCTGCGGGCCCGTTTCCGCGGGCGCGTACGCTCCGGCGTGAGAACAACGGTCCGGATGAATGGCATTCGATCGTGATGAGGTGTGAAAGGATGGTTTCTTACCGTTTCCGAAGTGTGCTCCTCGTGATCCTGGCGGCGGCCGTTCTCTCGGCGTGTTCCGGCAGCGGCACCGTCCCAACGGCCGAGCCGACCCTGGTGGCGACCGAGCCGCCGGCAACGGAGCCGATGGCAACGGAGCCGCCCGTCGCTGAGCCCACGCCAACGCTCCCAACCGGCCCTTCCTTCGAGACGACAACCTATCGAGATGAGACGTCCGGTTTCGAGTTCGACTACCCGGCGGGCTGGTTCGTCGGTCCGATCGAGCAGTACTCGCGGGGCGGGATCACGGCCTTCACGTCCTGGGAGCGGCCGACCGACGTCTTCCCGGATGAGACCCCGCCCGGTGAGACCCGCCTGGATGCCACGGTGCAACTCTGGGACCCGCAGGGCAATCTCCAGGCTTTCGTCGAACAGCGGATGACGGCCTGGGAGGCTTCCGGGATCGGGGTCTTGTCGCAGGAGGAGTGGACGCTCAGCGACGGGCGCTTGGCTCGCTCGTTCGCCGTCGCCGGCGCAGACGGCGCCCAGGGGTACTTCTTCTTCACTACGATCGGCGACAACTACCTGGTGCTGAGTGGCTCGGGTGACCTGGCGCTCCTGGCCGAGATCGCGCACACGGTGCGCCCGCTGAGTGCGCCGTAGGTTTTCCACCAATCCACCGACTAAACCCGGGCTCCCAGCCCGGGTTTCTTATTGTGTGGAACCTCGGGCGAAGACTAGAATCCTTTCCGATCGGCGCGCCTCAGCGGCCTGCGGGAGATGCCATGTCCAGCGAAGCTGTCATCCGCACCTGGGACCTGACCAAGCGCTTTGGCCCGACCACCGCGGTGGACAGCCTCACCATGGAAGTTCCGCGAGGCGAAGTCTTCGGGTTCCTTGGGCCAAACGGCGCAGGCAAGACCACGACCATCGCCATGATCCTCGGGCTGGTCCGGCCGACGGTGGGCACGGCGGAGCTGCTGGGCCACGACATCCGGAGAGACCTCGGCCCGGCCCTGCGCCGCACCGGGGCGACGATCGAGACGCCCGCCTTCTACCCGTATCTGTCGGGCCGCGACAACCTGCGCGTGGTCGCCCGCGTGCTCGGGGGTGCGGCGGAAAAGCACATCGACGCCGCGCTCGACCGTGTCGGCCTGCGCGGACGAGAAAGGGACCCGTTCAGGGTCTACTCCATGGGCATGAAGCAACGCCTGGCGCTGGCAGCCGCCCTGCTCAACGACCCGGAGCTCCTGATCCTCGATGAGCCGACCAATGGCCTCGACCCGGCCGGGATCCAGGAAACCCGCACCATGCTGCGGCGCATGGTTGACGACGAAGGCAAAACGGTCTTCCTCTCCAGTCACCTGCTCCACGAGGTCCAACAGGTCTTCGATCGGGTCTTGATCATCGACCACGGGCGGGTGATCGCGCAGGGCCGGGTGGACGACCTGCTCCGGGAGCGTGAGGCGATCGAGGTTGAGCTGGAGGAGAACGATGTCGACAGGGCCCAGGCTCTGCTCCGTTCCCAGACTTGGGTGCAAAGTGTCCGCCGGTCCGACCGCCGGCTCCATTTGGGAGCGCCGCCGGAACGATCGAGGGAGGTCGTCGCCGTGCTGGCAGCCGCCGACATCTTTCCCAGCCAGTTGCTGCGCGTCTCGAGCACACTCGAGGACTTGTTCCTTTCGTTAACGGGAAAAGAGAACCATGGGTGATTGGATCGGCCTGGTCGAAGCCGAGATCCTCAAGATCACCCGCCGCCGGCTGAGCTGGGTGCTCCTGGCCCTGCTGGCGCTGATCCAGGTGCAGCACGCGCGCAACTTGCGGACCGAGCTGCTCGACTACCGCCAAGCGCAGACGACCGGGGCCGGGCGCTTCGGGCAGGCGGTCTCCCTCGAAGTCGCCGTAGCCACCGAGGCCGAACTGACGCGCCGCATGTCCTTCCCGGGTTTCCTCGGCGAGCTGTGGGTGGTGACCGATGTGTGGGGCGTGTTCGCCCTACTGATCCTCGCCGCCTTGCAGGCGGGGGAGGAATTCGACAGCGGCACGGCCCGGACGCTTCTTCACCGAGGGGCAGGACGCACCGGGTGGCCTCTGGCGAAGTTGACCGCGTTGCTGCTGTTCGCCGGGGCCGCCTGGCTCCTACTCGCCATCCTCGACCTGCCAATCGGGATCTGGGCCCAGGGGCAAGCGACCGGCGAACTCAACCTCTCCCACTTGGGAACGGGGAGGCTCGTTGATCATGCCGTGCAACTTCTTCGCTCGTGGCTAGGCCTGCTCCCTTATCTTGCGTTCGCTTCCGCGGCCGCAACGCTCGCTCGCGGGGCCGGGCCTGCGCTACTGATGGGGCTGGGCGGAAGGTTTGTCGAGCTCGTCTCGAGCGTGGCCGGGGCCTTTCTGGTCGGCATGGAGCTCTCGGGCTCCGACGCCATAGCCGGCTGGTATCGCTGGTGGGCGCCTCTGCATGCCATTTCGTTTGAATGGAACACACGGGTCTGGTCGACGTGGGGCGACCCGCTTTGGGGCAGGGCCTTCTCGCCCTACCCGGCCTCCGCCCAGCGCTTGAGCCTACCATCCCCACTCCACAACGATCCGTGGCTGGCGGGGCTGGTCTTGCTGGGATGGACGATCCTGTGGGTGGCGCTGGCATCGTGGTCGCTTCGGCGCAGGGATGTCGCCGGATGAGCACCTGGCTTCACCTGGTGGATGCGGAGTTCTTCAAGCTCAAGCGCCTGGTGGTGACTCGCGCGGTCGCGTTGGCGATCCTCCTCGGCCCGGCTGTAATCGTAGGGGCGTTGCGGCTGGCAACCACAGATGTCAACACGATCGTGGAGGACCCAGGCGACATCGTCCTCGTCAGCGTCGTGCTCCTGGCGGGCGTTGGCGTGCTCGTGCTGGCGGCCTCGGTGTTCGGTCAGGAGTACGACCTCGGCACTGGACGCGTGTTGCTGATGAGCGGAGCACCTCGTTTCGGGGTGATCGTCGCCAAGACGGCGGCGCTGCTCGTCGTCGTTGCTTGTGTCGGCGTGGCTGCCTCCGGGTTGGGCGCGCTGGCCATGCGGGCGGTGGCCTGGGAGCCGTCCCTGGCAGAGGTCGCCGTCCTGCTGGCCCGAGCCGGCGGGTTGGTTCTGCTGGTTGGCCTCTCCTACGTTGGGGCTGCGGCGATCGGCGCCATCCTCGGGCGATCGACCTCGGCCGGGACGCTCACTGGCCTGGGGTTATTCCTGGGGGACTTTCTGTTGGGAACGACGCGGACGCAGTTCCCGCTCTCGGAGTGGCTGCCGGTCTCGAATCTGTTCACGATGGCGGGCGTCTTTGAGTCGGCGATTGTCGACGCGCAGCCGCTCTCACCGGGAGGCTCCATGCTCCGCTTGCTGTCGCTGGGGACGGGGCTTCTGCTTGGATCTGCGTTGCTCTTCCATCGGCAGGATGTGACCCGGTAGCAGCCCGATGGCGCCGCGCTCTTCAGGCGGTGGGACAGGATGGTATGGGATGGATCCGGCATCGCCGGGATTCGAGGCAAACGCTTGCCCCCGGTTCCTTGTTGTCCCCCGGCGCCGATTGCCCTCCGGGCCTCAGTTTGATAGGATGAATACCCTGGCATCTCGGCCTAATGTCCGGGGCGTCGAGTCTTCCCACCATGGCGGAATCTCTCCTCAAAGTGCGCTGCTCCATCCCGCCGGTCCTCTGCGGGGAACCAGTTGCATCACAATCCGGGGTGAAACAGAATCGGGGGGCTTCTCCATGCTGCGAAGCTAGGAACCCCGTATGCATCCATCCCAGTCCCTCTTCGACCGCTGGATCGCCCGGCCCCGCCGACCCTGGCCCACAGCCCTTGTCGCCGTGGCGCTCTTCGCCGCGCTCCCCTTCGCCTCGGCGCTCGACGGCACGTTGGACCTCTTCCTGACCACCGACGCCTGGCGCCTGTGGCTCTTTCCGACCGTCATCGCCTACATCCTCGCGGTGGCGCCGCTCATGGGACGCATAGACCGGGCGGTGCAGGCATCGTTTCGGGCGATCCTCGAGATCCCTCAAGAAGAGACCGAGCGTCTTTTTCAAACCGCCGGCGTGCCCCGACCCGCCGGGGAGATGCGCGCGGTGGCAGTTGGCGCCCTCCTCGGCTACCTCTCGCTCTGGGGGACGGGCAACGCTGTGCCGGATGGCTGGTTGGAGATCGTCGGGATTGCCGAGGCGGTGCTGATGTACGCCATGCTGGCCTGGGTGATCTACCTCTCGCTCATCGGGTCGCGGCTGATGAGAGTCCTTCATCGCCAGCCGTTGCGCGTCGATCCCTTTGACGTGACGCCGTTCGAGGCGATCGGTCGCCAGGGTTTGGTGCTGGCGCTGGTCTTCGTCGGCGGTATTACGCTGAGTATCCTCTTTGTCGGCTTTCGGTCGGAGAACGTACGTCTCGCCGCGTTCTGGCTGTCGTACTTTCCGCCGACTCTCGTGCCGATTGTGATCTTCTTCCTGATCATGCAGCCGACGCACCGCGTTCTTTCAGCCGCCAAGAAACGGGAGCTCGAGGCCGTTCGCCATCACATTGTCGCATCGTGCCGAGCACTGGCCCAGCGGATCGAATCCGGCCAGGAGACGCCGGCGCTCTCCCAGCAGGTGCTGGCCCTCTCCGCCTACGAGAGACGACTCGAGCAGATGCCCACCTGGCCGTACAACACCTCCATGCTGCGGACCCTCTTCTTCTCCGTCCTGGTCCCGGCGGGCACCTTCGGGGCGCGCGTGCTCGGGGACGTCCTCTTCCCGTAGCCGGCGAGCCGGCCGGGCCGCACCAGCGGGCCCGGGGACGGCTGAAGGTGCCGGTGGCGCAGAACCGGCTCCTCTCCTGGTACTCCCCCCGATTACACCTTTCGGCTGCTGACGTCCGCCGGCCTCCCGCGTATCGTTTGAGCAGTGGTCGGCACTATGCCAATCGACCTGCCAAGAGGTGTGTCCGTGCCGAGAAGTCCCGCTTCAGATTCAGCGAAAAACAGAGAGTCGGCACCGCCCCCGGAAGGATCCCCTCCGGATCAGGGTGCTATGAGATCCGGGTCCGGAACCACATCGACCTCGCGTGGTTGGAGCACTTCGGGGGAATGTCCATCTCCCACGAAGGGGAAGATGTCAGCGTGCCTAAGGCGGCCCTGCATGGTTTGCTGGCTCGGATTCGCGATCTTGGCTTGCCCTTGCTATCGCTGCGGTGGCTGGAAGGCCGCGACTTGTCGGCACCATAGTCTTCCTCGTACGTGTCCAAGGTAGACGATACATCCGACCCAGGTCCGCTCACTCCGCGATCAAGGGGGCCGAGTTGCAGAACCCAAGTGAGCATCTGCGAGGAGCATCCGGGCAATCGCCCGGTTGACCTTCCCCATGGGATAACCGGCCAGTTCCTGGGGCATCACCCAGCGAAGCTCGTCCGATTCGATCGCCCGCGGGCTGCCCTGCCGGATCGTGCACTCGAAGGCGTGGACGGTCACGCGGAAATGGCTGTACGCGTGATCGATGGCGCCCACCTCCCTCCCCACCCGAACCGCGACGCCCAGTTCCTCGCGCAGCTCGCGCCTCAGGCAGGCCTCCAGGCTCTCGCCCCTCTCCCGCTTGCCACCGGGGAACTCCCAGAGCCCTCCCAGGAGCTTGCCCTCGGGACGGCGAGCGATCAACACTCTTCCTCTCCGGCGGAGCACGCCGGCAGTCACCTCGCGATGCGGGGGCTTGCCCCTCGCGGCGCGCACCGGTCGCGCTTCCACATGCCCCCGGGCGAGCGCCAGGCAGCCCCAGGCCACTGGGCACCGGCCGCACGAAGGCGATCGCGGCGTGCAGACGAGCGCCCCCAGGTCCATCAATCCCTGGTTGAAGGCTGCGGCATGGCCGTGCGGCAGCGCCGCCGAGGCCATGTGGAGCAGTTTGTGCTCGCCGCGGGGAGAACGCGGGTCCTCGTCGAGATCGAAAAGCCTTGAGAGCACCCGGCGTAAGTTGCCATCCAGGGCGACCGTGTCGGCGCCGAAGGCGATCGCCGCGATTGCCGCCGCCGTATAGCGGCCGATTCCAGGCAGATGGATGAGATCATCCGGCTGTGAGGGGAGGCGGCCACCGTGATGGGCGACGACTTCCCGGGCGGCCTTGTGCAGCTGCCGGGCGCGGGTGTAGTACCCCAGCCCTTCCCATACGGCCAGGACTTCCTGCTGGGAGGCCTCGGCCAGGGAAGGGATTCCCGGAAACCGTTGCATCCAGCGCGCATAGTAGGGGATCACCGCCTCCACCCGCGTCTGCTGGAGCATGATCTCCGAGACCCAGATGGCGTACGGGTCTCCCGTCTGGCGCCAGGGCAGGTCGCGGGCGTTCGCTCCATACCATTCAAGAAGAGCACTGGTCAGTGGGTGGGGCATGATGTCATTCTAGCGGGACCAGTTCGTCTGCGGTAGCATGTTCGAGGCCCTTGACGGCGCCTGGGCTGGAATCTAGAATGCCCGTGCGCTCTGCCGATCTTCGCGGAGGTGCCCATTGTATGCCGTCACGCTTGCCCTTCACAACCTGCTGCGCTGGGCGGTCCTCGCCCTTGGGCTGTGGGCGGTCCTGCGCGCCGTTCTCGGCTGGGCTCGCGCAAGCGCCTGGTCGCTTCTCGATCGAAAGGCGGGCCTCTTCTTCACCATCGCCTTTGATATCCAGTTTCTCCTTGGCCTGCTCCTCTACTTCGCCTTCGGCCCCCTCGCCCGTGCCGCCCTCTCCGATTTCGGGGCTGCGATGGCCTCGGTCAACCTGCGCTTTTTCGCTCTCGATCACCCGCTGGAAATGCTTGCCGCCGTGGTCCTGGCCCACCTGGGAAGCGCCCTTTCTCGGAAGGCGTCGCAGGACAAAGCCAGGCACCGGCGCGCGGCCATCTTCTACACGTTCTCTCTGGCCGCCGTATTGCTGGCCATTCCCTGGTCCCGTCCCCTGGTCCCTGCCCTCGGCTGACATCCATCTGGCAGCGGGACCACAAGCCCTCCGTCCCTCCCTTGCCACCTGAGGCGCCCATGCCCGAATTTCGTTTCTACCATCCCATCGAGATCCGCTACGGCGACCTGGATCCGCAGGGACATGTCAACAACGCCGCTTATCTGACCTACATGGAGCAGGCGCGCCTGAAGTACTACGAGCGTCTGGGGCTCTTTCAAGGGAATGACTTCCTCAGCATGGGCGTCATCCTCGCCGAGGCGACCTGCACGTACGTGGCGCCCATCCTCTATGGGACCTCGATCCATGTGGGCGTGCGCACCGTCCGGCTCGGCAACAAGAGCTTCCGGATGGAATACGCCATTGAAGACCAGGGGACCGGCGCGACGCTGGCGACGGGGAGGACGGTCCAGGTCGCCTATGACTACCACGCCCGGCAGTCTATCCCCATCCCGCAGACCTGGCGGCAGGTCCTGACGGATTTCGAAGGGGCGGCGCTGAAGGGTTAGGGCGAACGGCCATTCGTCGCGCGG
>DATEAV010000267.1:0-2077 GCA_035288185.1 Anaerolineales bacterium
GTATGCGGGATGGCCACCGGCGGGTGGGTGGGTAGCCCGGTGGGGAAGGTTTTCTCCCGGGCGATGACGGCCTCGGCAAAGGTTGGACGCACGTAGCCGCCCTGCTCGAGCCGCTGGCTGAGGGCGCGGATGGCGTCTTCAGGCGTCGCTGCCTCGATGCCGAGCAAGATCAGGTCCTCGTTGCAGGCGACATCGGCCATGGTGTGAGGTTCCGGCATTCCAGATCCCCTCCGGTCGGGAGAATCCGGACGACGTGATCGGGTCTTGAAGACCTCAGCCACCTCAATCGCCAGCTCCTCCTCAGCTGGCGAGATCCAGTCTTCGGCGGATTCGATCGACATCCTGCGCGGTCACCAGCGGGCTCACCGTGATGACCGGCAGTGGACAGGAGCTCAGCTCGGCCGTGCTGATTACCGCGTCGGCCGACTTGTGGTCGAACTTCCCCAGGTAGCGGAGCGACATCACATCCACAACCTCCAGCTGGGGGAGCTCGCTCTTCAGCCGAGAAAGGAGCATCCATGCCGTCACGCCCCCGCTCGGGCAGACGATCACCACCCTCCGGCCCACGTTTCGTTCCAACCGGCGGCGCAGCTCGAGGGCCATCCCCATGTACATTGTGATGTAGGCGATCTCCTCTGGCGGAAGTGCCGCCTTGAGATCCTCCGCCAATCCCAGAGCCGCCTGCGTCGTGGCGTCCCACAGGGCCGGATACGCCCGGCGCACTTCCGAGGTGAGCGGATTGCGGATCGGCAGCCCGTGATGCACTCGGGTCACCGAGCGCGAGAGGTGTTCCGCCAATCTCCCCAGCATCTCAGGCTGGGCCAGATCCGCTTCCATCCGCTTCCCGATCTCCTGCGCCAGGCGGAGCGCCAGGCGGTAGTATTCGTGGCTCGCCGACGCGGTGAGCGCCTCCGGCTGCGCTCCCTCCGGCGGCCGTGACGAGGTGAGCACTTCGAGAGTGAGCTGGGCCTCCTCGCCCGCCGGCAGCCGGAGCCCCGTCTCCCTCCGCAAGAGCTCGGCGGCAGAGTGAACCGCCTGATACTCCGGCAGGCGGCGTTGAGCCTCAATCAGCCCCTCGGGGAGGCTGATCGTGTGTCCAGCCAATACTCGCTGCACCATCACCGCCCAATACAAGGCCAAGGTGAGATGATCGCGGTCGGCAAACGATCCGATGAGCCCGCTCTCGATGCTGCTGATACACCGCCACGCGTCGTCAAGCTCCCAGGCACTAATCCGCTCCATGATCTGCTGCTGGGCCGGACGCTTCAGGTTGTCGGCCTTTCCGCCCGGCTTCTTCCCCCAGAGACAGAGATCGAGAAGCGAGGCCTCACTGCCCGATTCCAGGATCAGCGAGACCAGGGCGTGGCGCAGGTCGTCTTCCCGCCCCACGAGCAATGTGCGGAGCCGGGGACGTCGCTGGAGGTAAAGACTGTAGCCCCGGAGCCAGTCCTCCGCGGTGGTGAGGTCCCGCGAGAGTGTTGCCCGAGAGGATGCGATCCGGTGCCGCAGATCGCCGTCCTCCAGATCACCTTCGCGGGTGAAGAGTTCAAAAAGAAGGAGTTGCCGGCGCTCTTGGGGGGTGAGGATCAGCGGGCGGGAATCCGAGGCGGCCAGTTGCCGGGCGACGGTTTGTCGGGCGGAGGCCGTGGCCTGTACAGTAAACCCCGTCCGCCGCTCAACGCTGAGCGCGATCTCCCTGGCGCTCAGCCATCGCCGGACCAGAGAGAGATTGTAACGAACGACTCTCGCCGAAAGACCGACCTTCCGCCCCAGATGGGCAGCCGAAATTGGCCCCTGGCTTTCGAGAAGGGCGACGGCGATCGCCGCCTGGCGGGAGTTGAGCGTGGCCACTCCGGGGAGCTCGTACCTGCGTACTATTCTACTTCGCCTTGACTTCGGCCAGACGTCGCATCCTGCAATAACCACCCACCTCCGCCACCGACAATGTGACAACCTGAGCAGGACATTCACCCTGTGCCTCTGGACCTCCGGCAGGACGCCTGCGGTGGCCTTCGGACCGCCAGGCCGAGCGCCCGGCCCTGACATCTTCGCCGGAGTCTCGGATCGGAAGCGAGAG
>DATEAV010000268.1:0-3995 GCA_035288185.1 Anaerolineales bacterium
GACTTTGCTGAACATGGAGGCCTTCTCAACGCGGGTCCCTCAATCCTTGGAGTGATCAGTGATCGGTGATCGGGACTTGGTGCCTTAGCGCCATGGCACCAGAGCGCCGTACGACCGATCACCGAGTAACCGATCACCGACTAACTGATCACCGATCGCCAATCACCCATCACTGCTCTTCACTCCCTCCAGGAACGCCAGCACCTCCCGATTGAACTCCTCGGGCACTTCCTGTGGCGGCATGTGGCGCGCCCCAGGGATCAGCCACAGCCTGGCCTGCCGCAAGCAGGCGGCGAGGTCACGCGCGTGCTGCGCAGTGGCATGCTCATCTTCCTCGCCCTGAATGACCAGCGCCGGGCAGGTGATTGTGCCCAGCAGGGAGCGGATGTCCCACCCTAGATGGCGGGGCTGGGCCCACCCATCGTACCAGTTGTAGAAGACCTGGTCGACCTTCTCGCCATGGGCGCGCTGAAGCTTCTCGCGGAGCTCCACATCGCTCGCGTACGCCTGCCCCACGGCGGCGAGCCCCGGAACCATCGCCGGCTCGACGTAGATGTGGGCGGCGACCGTGACGAGAGCCGAGACCTTCTCCGGCCAGCGGGAGGCGAAGTAGAGGGCCATCGTGCCGCCATCGCTGTGGCCCAGAAGGGTAGCCTTCCCGATTGAGGCGGATGCCAGAAGCTCGATGAGATCGACGATATCCGCGTGGAAGGTCGGCAGGTCCAGGGCGGGGCGTGGGTCGGAGGCGCCGTAACCCCAGCGGTCATAGGCGAGGACGCGGTAGCCGGCCCGGACGAAGGCGCGGATTTGGGACTTCCAGGCGCGCAGGGAGCCCAGGCCATGATGGAGGAGCACCACCGCCGGCCCGCTGTCAGGGCCGTAGCGCTCGAAGTAGATCCGGTGGCCCTGCGAGAGGACGTGACCCGCCGCCGTGGGCGGGAGAGCCTGGGGCTTCTGCGCAGCCGGCGCCGGGCCGCTAGAGAGGGATGTTGCCATGTTTCTTCGCCGGGTTGGAGTCGCGCTTGTTGCTCAGCATCTCCAGCCCGTTGATCAGGCGGGGCCTGGTAAGGCTGGGCTCGATGACGTCATCCAGGTAGCCGCGCGAGGCGGCCACATAGGGGTTGGCGAACTTCTCGCGGTAGTCGGCCACCAGCTCCGCCCGCCGGCGGGCCCCGTCTTCGGATTCGGCCAGCTCCTTGCGGAAGATGATGTTGACGGCCCCCTCCGGCCCCATCACCGCCAATTCGGCGGATGGCCAGGCCAGGTTGAGATCCCCGCGGATGTGCTTGGACGACATCACGTCATAGGCCCCGCCGTACGCTTTGCGCGTGATCACGGTGATCTTGGGGACGGTAGCCTCGCAGAAGGCGTAGAGCAGTTTGGCGCCGTGGCGGATGATTCCGCCGTGCTCCTGGCCCGTGCCGGGCAGGAAGCCGGGCACGTCGACGAACGTGACCAGAGGCAGGTTGAAGGAGTCGCAAAAACGCACGAAACGTGCGGCCTTGTCGGAGGCGTTGATGTCGAGGACGCCTGCCAGGATGGCCGGCTGGTTGGCGACGATGCCCACGCTGTGCCCACCCAGGCGCGCAAAACCCACCACGATGTTGGGCGCGTAGTGCTCGTGGATCTCGAAGAAGACGCCGTTGTCGACGATCAGCCGGATGACGTCCCGCATTTCGTAGGGCTTGCTGGGGTCATCGGGGATGATGTGATCGAGCGCGTCTTCCGTGCGCAGGCGGTCGTCGATCGTGGGGACGAACGGCGGATCCTCCATGTTGTTCTGAGGCAGATACGAGAGTAGGACGCGGATCAGATAGAGGCAATCGGCGTCGCCCTCGGCCACGTAGTGACACACGCCGGAGGTCGAGGCGTGCACTTCGGCGCCGCCCAGGTCTTCAAAGCTGACGTCCTCGTGGGTGACGGTCTTGACGACGTCTGGGCCGGTGACAAACATGTAGGATGAGCCCCGCACCATGAAGATGAAATCGGTGAGGGCAGGGGAATACACCGCCCCTCCGGCGCAGGGGCCCATGATGGCGCTGATCTGAGGGATGACGCCCGAGGCCAGTGTGTTGCGGAGGAAGATGTCGGCGTAGCCGCCCAGAGAGACGACGCCCTCCTGGATGCGGGCCCCCCCCGAGTCGTTGAGGCCGATCAAGGGCGCGCCGTTCTTCACGGCCATGTCCATAATCTTGCAGATCTTCTCCGCGTGGGCCTCGCCGAGGCTGCCGCCAAACACGGTGAAGTCCTGGGAGAAGACGTAGACCAGCCGTCCCTCGATCGTCCCCCAGCCGGTGACCACGCTGTCGCTCAGGTAGCGCTTCTGATCCAGGCCGAAGTCGGTCGTGCGGTGCGTCACGAACATGTCGGTCTCGCGAAACGAGCCCTTATCGAGCAGGAGCTCGAGGCGTTCGCGCGAGGAAAGCCGGCCGTGCTGGTGTTGAATCTCGATCCGCTCCTGGCCTCCGCCCTGGTGGGCCTGGTCTCTCAATCGGCGCAGGTATTCAATCCTGGAGGCGTCGCTCATCCGTCGGTCTCCCGAAATATGTTCGCGCATGCGGGCGGGTCAGCGCCCAGAACGTGAAACCCAGGCCGGCGAGGGTGAGGGCGGCAGCCGCCGGCAACGAGCGGCGTGCGTACTCGGTGTGCACGAAGAGCAGCCGGTCGGCCCAGTACCAGGCTGCAAAAAGGATCGCGCCGAAACGGGCCGTAGGCGAGGCCCATGGGCGGCCGGTCAGCAGCCCCAGCGCCGTTCCCAGAGCCAGCGCGCCCCAGACGCCTCCGGAGAGCGGGATATACCAGCGCGGCACCGTGTAGTGAAGATCCGGAAGCCGCAGCCCGAGGATAAAGCGCGCCAGGAAAAGAACTGACAGGCTTAACACCCCGAGGCTGAGCCAGGTTACGAGCCGTGGCCGGCGACTAGATGGCAAGGGTGATTTTCCCCAACTGCTGCCCGGCCTCCAGGCGCGCCATCGCGGCCTGTGCTTCGGCCAGAGGAAACTGCCGATCGAGCACGGGCCTCAGACGCCCCTCAAAGATCAGCCCCATCACCGTGGCGAAATCGGAATGAGTGCCCATGGTCGAGCCTAGAAGCGAGAGGTGCTTTCCAAAGATGAAGCGGTTGTCGATCTCGAGGTCGTAGCCGCTGGTATTCCCGACAGTGAGGATCCGCCCGCCCCTCGCCGCGGCGCGCAGGCTGCGGGCGATGGTTGCCTTCCCGACATTATCGACGACGACGTCCGCCCCTCGCTTGCCTGTGGCCTCGTGGACCGCCCGGGCCCAATTCTCCTCCTTAGAGCGGTCGATGAGCAGATCGGCCCCCAGGGACTGGGCGAGGGCGAGTTTGGCCGCGGTGGAGCCGACGACGATCACACGCGCCCCGGCCAGCTTGGCCACCTGGATGGAAGCGGTGTTCACCCCGCCCGAGGCGCCCACGACGAGGACAACCTCGCCGGCCTGCACTCGGCCCCGCGTGATCAGCGAGTGCCAGGCGGTGTGGAAGACCAGGCCCGCTGCAGCCGCGGCGCGTTCATCGAAGCCCTCGGGCAGCGGCAGGAGGTTCACCGCCGGGACCGCGACGTATTCTGCGAGTGTTCCCCGTACCGTCTCTCCAAGCAAGTGCCACTCTCGGCAGAGGTTATCTCTCCCCGCCAGACAGTAGGCACACCGGCCGCAGCTCAGATTGGCGTTGATAACCACCCGCTGACCGACGGCCAGACCCTGAACGCCTTCACCCAGGGCCGCCACCTCCCCAGCGCCGTCGGCCCCCGAGATGTGGGGAAGCGGCAGACGGAGCCCCGGCCAACCCTGCCGCACCCAGATGTCGAGCCGATTCAACGCCGCGGCGTGCAAGCGGACGAGCGCCTGGCCCGGCCCCGGTTCAGGGGCAGGAATCTCATCCAGCTCAAGGACTTCTGGGCCTCCGTGCTTATGAAAGAGGACGGCCTTCAATGGATCACCTCAGGGCGGCTGCGATGAGTCCCGGGTTGGCGAAG
>DATEAV010000269.1:0-6401 GCA_035288185.1 Anaerolineales bacterium
CCACCACACGGAAGGCCTCAAGGGCGCGATCGTCACCGGGCCCGTGCTGGGCCCCCCGCAGATACCGGCCATCCTGCTTGCGCTGAGCAAAGCGCTCTCCCGGGCCTGGCCGACCTTGAGCATGAACTCAGGGCTCGATCCGAGCGCGATCTCTCGCGACCCCGTTGTCGTGAAAGCGTACGTCGAAGACCCCCTCGTGCATTCGAAGGGCACGCCCCGGCTGGGCGCGGAAATGCTGCGCACCGCCGAATGGGCCCAAGAGCACGCCGCAGATTGGAGGCTTCCTCTCCTTATCGTCCACGGGGGTGACGATCACCTCTCCCCATCCGCCTTCAGCCGACAGTTCTTCGAGAAGCTCACGATTCCCGACAAGAGGCGGATCGAGATTCCCGGCGGCTTCCACGAGCCTCACAATGACCTGGCGAAGGCCGCCGTCTTCGCGGATATCGAGCGCTGGCTCGAGGCGCATTTGTAGACGTCCGTCGATCACCCTTCGACCGCGTCCGGTGGATGGGCAGTGATCCAGGACCAGTGATCAGTGATCGGTGATCGGTAGATAGCCCCCCGAGCGAAGTCGAAGGGGGTGGAAGCGAGGCGCCATTCGACTGAGGTCGATGGGCGCGCGGTGGCCGTGGTCAGTGGTCGGCAAATAGCCCCCAATGCGGAGCAGGCTGCGCCGCCTAGATCTTCAGCGCCTCGATCGTCTCCCGGACGCGCTCTGCGGAGCGACGCAGGGAAGCCCGCTCCTCGTCATCCAGATCGTATTCGATGACGTCCTCCATCCCACTCCGCCCAAGCCTGACGGGCACGCCGAAGAAGATCCCGGAGAGCCCGTATTCACCCTCCAGATAGGCAGAAGCCGGCACGACCAGGTGCCGGTCGCGCAGCACGGCATCGACCATCTGCGCCAGCGCCGCGCCGGGCGCGTAGAAAGCGCTCCCCATTTTCAGCAGGCTCACGATCTCCCCTCCCCCCTTGCGCGTCCGCTCGACAATCGCCTCCAGCCGGTCTTTGGGGAGTATGTCGCGCAGCGGCACTCCGGCAACATTCGAGTGGCGGGTGAGCGGCACCATCTCGTCTCCATGCCCCCCCAGCACATAACAGTGGACGTTTCGAACACTGACGCCCAGCTCCTCCGCCACGAAAGCGCGCATCCGCGCCGAATCCAGGATGCCGGCCTGGCCGATGACGCGTTCCTTGGGCAGGCCGCTCACCTTCATGGCGAGGTAGCTCATCGCGTCCAACGGATTGGTCAACATCACAAGTATGGCGTCCGGTGAGACCTCGATAGACCGCTCAACCGCCGTCCGGACGATCTCGGCATTGGCCGCCAGGAGATCCTCGCGGCTCATCCCAGGCTTGCGGGGGAGCCCAGCCGTGATCACGACGATGTCGGAGGCTGCCGTGGCGGCATAGTCTGTGCTGCCCTCCACCCGGACGTCCGACCCGATGACGGGCAACGACTGCAACAGGTCGAGGGCTTTCCCTTGGGCCAGGCCCTCGACCACATCCACCAGCACCAGATCGGCAACCTCCGCCTGGGCCAGCCAATGGGCCGTCGTGGCTCCCGTCTGGCCGGCCCCTACGATCGTCACCTTCGGCATACGCGCTGATCCTCCTCCGCGATCGGCGCCGCTGCGGCGGCGCTACTCGTCCCCCGTAAAGACCACTCCGGAGACATCCGGTGGGCCCGTGCCCCACCGCCCCGCAAGCCTCCCGGCGCCAACGACGATGCCCTCTCCGCTCTCGACGGCTCCAATCGGCCAGGCAAGAACACCCCCCGACTCGGCCGCATTCAAGAAGCCGCTCGCCTCGGAAGCCGTCAACGAGAGGAGCAGCCCCCCTGAGGTCTGCGCGTCGAAGAGAAGGACGCGGCTCGTCCCATCCACCCCGTCTTCGAATCTCACCTGAGGTCCGAAGTGGCGCTGATTGTCTTCGGTGCCGCCGGGGATGAAGCCCCGCGCAGCATAGGCGCGGGCGCCGCGAAGGAAGGGAATGGAGCCGAGATGGAGACGGAGCCCCACGCCCGACGCCTTGGCCATCTCCAGCCCATGACCGAGAAGCCCGTATCCGGTGACGTCGGTCGCGCTCCGGACCCCGAAACGCGCAGCCAGGGCAGAGGCGCTCGCGTTGAGGCGTGTCATCCAGTCGATGGCGCTGGCGACGTCCGCCTCGTCGGCGCGGCCGGCCTTGAGGGCCGTCGTGGTCACACCGAATCCAAGAGGCTTGGTGATGATAAGGAGATCTCCCGGCCGGGCCCCCCGCTTGGTCATCAGGCGATCAGGCTGGCAGAGCCCGAGCGCCACCAGGCCATACTTGGGCTCGGCGTCCTTGACGGTGTGACCGCCGGCGATGACGGCCCCCGCCTCCCGGGCCTTCTCGGCGCCGCCGCGGAAGATCTCCCGCATGATCTCGCCCGGCAGGTCCTCGGGCATTGCCGCCACATTCAACGCCATAAAAGGCGTGGCTCCCATGGCGTAGAGATCCGAGAGGGCGTTGGCGGCTGCGATGGCCCCATACGCGTAGGGATCATCAACGATCGGCGTGAAGAAGTCGGTGGTGACGACCAGCGCCTGGCCGTCGTCGAGCTGCCAAACGGCCGCGTCGTCCGGCTCTCCCAGGCCCACCAGGAGCCTGGGATATTCGGTCGGCCCGAAGACATCTTGGAGAGGGCGCAGCACCTGCGCCAGCGTTTCCGCGCTGAGCTTGGAAGCTCAACCGGCGCACGACGACAGGCTGGTCAGGCGCACCTGACGGCCCGACGTCGCGCGGCCCTCTCCGGGTTCTTCCGTCTGCATCAAGGGCGGGCTCCTTCCTGCATTCTCACGACTCGGGTAGGACGCCGTAAGCGAGGCCCAGCCCGAGGGCCGCCCCGCACCCTCCCAGCACGGCGATCCACAAGAGGTAGTTGTCGATGAGCGCGCCGACGAGCACCCCCGCCACCGCTCCAGCCACCGTCGTTGCGGCTGTGATCCCAATCACCTTCTTCCACTCAGGCCACATGATCTCCTCGATGGGCGAACCGTGTCATTCTATGGCCCTGACTGAAGCGCGTCAAGACACGCGTTTTCTCTTTTTCTACACCGCCGGCGGCCGTTCCCCCAGCCTCTGCGAGCGTAGTCGCGGCCCCTCGCTCGCCGCCCGAATCCCCCACCCGTGCGTTCACGCCGGGCCCAACCTTCGTCCACAACCCGAGCGCTGCCTAGCCAGGCTCCCGGAGCCTGGAATACAAAGATGGGTGATCGGTTACTCGTTGATCGGCAGCCGGGCGCCTGATCCCCGGGTGCCCTGGCGCCCCTGCCGATCACTGTTCACCGATCACCGGTCAGCTTGCCCACGACGACGACACCCGATCGCTGAAACACCTCTTCGCCGTGGGGAGCGTCCCCGAAATAGCGCGTGAGATCTTGGCCCGCGAAGTGGAGCCCCTCGTGAAAGCCGCCTCGCCAACGGCGCATCGCCGAGACGTCATACACCACCCCGCGGTAGGCCACATACGCGGGGCGTCCTCGTTCGCCGTCATACCGTCGAAGCTCAGCCGAGGTGAACTGGCGCAGGGGCAAGGGACAGGCCTAGCGTGACACGGGCAGGCCTGACAGGTCTACGAGACCTGTCAGGTCTAGCGCTCTCACCCCGCCTGCGCCGGGGCATGCAGGCAGTTGGGAACTTCGGCCAGGGCGCGGGCAAGGCGAGTGCCGTGCCAGGTGAGCAGGCTGCCGTCGAGCCGGTGGACCCGATTGGCCTGGGCCGCCGGAGTCTCGGCCAGGAGGCTCCGCAGGCGCATCTCATCGTCTTGGCTGAACGCGAAGGGCTCGTCGGGGATGAGGACGACTTCCGGCGCGGCGTCGGCCACTTCCTCGGGCGTCAGCCTGGGGTAGCGCGTGTCGCGCCCACCCGAATCCTCGGCCTCGCCCTCCCCCAGATCGGCCTCGAGGGGGTAGCGGCGCGCCCGCTGCGCGAAGATGTTCATCCCGCCGCAGCGCGCCAGCACATCATGGGCGTAGGTCTCGCTGTTGAAAGTCATCCACCACAGCACGCCCTTCCCGGTGACGCCCTGCCAGATCGGGCAGAAGACGCGCACGGGGTCGGCGGCTTGCGCGGCGCGCATCTGCCAATCGAGAGTCACTTCCAGGGTGCGCACTTTCGATCCGGCATTGGGAATGTCGAATAGACGGATCAGCACCCACAGGATGGCGATCGCCTCATCCACGCTGCGAGGAAAGGTCACCCACACCTTCGCGCCACCGGCCTCGAGCGCCTCGACCGCCTCCCGGCTGTTTTCCTCTTGATTGGCGATCACCAGATCTGGCTTGAGGGCAAGGATCTCCGCCACGCGCGGCGACTTCGTTCCGCCCACCCGCTTCAGGCTCGCCTCGGCCTCCTCCGGAGGACGACAGTAGTCGGTCACGCCGACAAGGGCCTCCCCGGCGCCCAGGTCGAAGAGGCTTTCCGTCATCGAGGGCACCAGGCTCACCACGCGGCTTGGCGGCCGGGTGAATGTGAGAATCGCCGAGTGTCCATTGCCCCCGCCCACGACTCACCTCCATCCGCGGCCGAGGGTGATCGTCGGCCGGGCTTCTCCCCAGACTTCCACCTCACCCCTCGGCCCCAACGCCAGAACGGAGCCTTCTCCCAAACCGACAGCGTACGAGTGATCTTCAGCGGCGAGCAATTCCGTCACTCCACGCACGGCGGCTGGATCGGCGCAGCCCGGCAGGATTACGGAGCCCGCCAGCCACCCGGTCCCTGGCACGTGATCTCCACCTGGATTCATGATCCAGGATCCCAGCGCCTCGGCCGCCTCACCCGCCGCGTACACGAGAGTGCCTTCGTCTGCGCCTGCCAGAACGGGATCCTCGCCTTCGCGGCCCGCGAGCGCCGCCACCCATACGGTCGGAGGCCCGCCGGCGAGGACGACGAGGCCGGCCTCTTTCCAATCCAGGGCGGCTATCTCTTCGGGTCTCAGAACTGCGACCTCAACACTGAGCCACACTTCGAAATCTTCTGTGAAGCCCTCGACCACTCCGGGATCCGATGCGGCCGACGCCACACAGATCGGCCGACGAGAGAGATCGATCCGCTCAAGGAGACGTTCCCCCAGACTTCGAAGCGAGCCTCCGATCTCCGGCAGCGACTCCGCCAGTACGATCCAACCCGCGCCGCCTCGCCGTCGGAAGAGGCGCTCCCTCTCACTCACGGATCACTCCCAGCTCGGCGGGTGAGGCCCTGGGCGCCATGGGCTTTTCTCGAAGGGCCGTTGACCTCCGGCGCGGCGGCCGTGGGTCAGCCGAGGTCAATTCGCTGGAACCGCTCCACGTAGCGAGGCGCGTCGGGCGGGCTGTTCGGATCGAGGAGCCATTGCCGGATACGGCCTTCGAGTGAGCCCGGCTCGCGGATCTGGCTCTTGTGCTCGCGCAGGGCGGCGATTTTCCGCTCGAGGTAGGCCGTCACGTCCACGGCCGTGTTGGGATGGGCGGCTCCGGCGACGTAGACCTGCCGCACCTTGTGCGGCCTCAACCCCTCCACCAGCTCGAGCTCCGGGAAGAACATCCCGGAGCCGGCCGCCGGAGAGACCGCATCGAGCGTCGCCTGGCCGGCGGCGCGATGATCGGGATGGTTGATGTAAGTCGTACTGGGGAAGAAGTTGGTCGGATCGCAGGTGACGACAATGGAAGGCTGGAGGCGGCGAATGACAGCCGTGACGTCTTTGCGCAGCTTCAAGTCGGGGACCAGGTAGCCATCAGGGTAGTTCAGGAATTCCACGTCGCGCACGCCGAGCACTTCGGCCGCCGCCCGCTGCTCTTTCTCACGGGTCCGGGCCATCTCCTCCGGATCGGCGTCCGATCCGTCGGCGCCCTTGTCGCCCCGCGTGAGCAGGCAGTAGCGCACTTCCCTCCCCTCCGCGCTCCAGCGAGCGACCGTACCCCCGCAGTAGAACTCGGGGTCGTCCGGGTGGGCCAGGACGACGAGGACACGTTCACCCGCCCCGTCTTCCGGCGAAGGCGAAGTCATCCCCCACCCTCTTGCGGGCCGGCGTCGCCTCCCTTCCCGCAGTTGCAGCCGCCATTTTCATGGCGATCGCAGGGCTCTTGAGATTTCTGCTCCAGGGCTTTCATCTCGTCATAGGGATGAATCTCGTGCTTGAGGAACTCGGCCCGCTTGCCGTCTTCGAAGGCAACAACCACCGCCTCCTTGAGCGGGAGCACCTCGAAGACGCGCCCTTCGCCCAGAGGCGTGATCACCCGCTTGTTCTTCTTCGGCAGGGTCTTGCGGGCCTCGGCGTACTGCTCATATTCGTACACCAGGCAGCATCTCAGGCGTCCGCACATCCCGGTGATCTCCTGAGGGTTGAGGGAGATCCCCTGGGCCTTGGCCATCTTGATCGAGACGGGGCTGAATTC
>DATEAV010000270.1:0-3635 GCA_035288185.1 Anaerolineales bacterium
CGAGTGGCTCGAGATGTTCGAGAAGCTCGGTCTGTTTCCGGGCGCGGGAATCGATCCGCTGGCCTGGCAGGCGATCCGGATCGGGATCCTGGCGCTCTCCTTCCTCGCTCTCTCGGCCTTTGGATCTTCCCTGCTGGCCCCTGGCGACCGGCTGCGCTCGTGGAGCCTGGTCGTCCCGATCGTCCAGGCAACGGCCTGGGGGATCATCGTGCTCGCCGTCGCCCGGAGCTACCCGGGCTTGGACGCCTGGGCGGTGGCCGACATCCTCACCCGCCATGTGTTGGCCATCCCCGGGGCGCTTCTGGCCTGCGGCGGCCTGCTGATCCAGCAACGCGCCTTCCGTCAGGCGGGGATGGCCCAGTTTGGCCGGGACAGCCTGTACGCCGCCGTCGCCTTTGCAATCTATGGATTGGTGGGGCAGCTGTTCACGCGGGTTGGCCCCTTCTTCCCTGCAAGCATTCTCAACCAGGATCTCTTCCTCTCCGTCTTCGGATTCCCCGTGCAGCTCCTGCGGGCCGTGGCGGCGATCATTGTGGCGCTCTCGGTGACGAGGTTTCTGCGTTCGTCCGAAGTCGAAGTGAAACGCAAGATCGCCGCGTTGCAGGGGGAACGGCTGGAGGAAGCGCAGCGGCGCGAGGCTCAACGGGTTGAGCTATTTCGCCGCGTGGTAGGAGCGCAGGAGGCGGAGCGGCAGCGCATTGCCCGCGAGCTGCACGACGAGACCGGCCAAACTCTCACGGCGATCGGCCTCGGCCTGCGGGGGGCGGCGACCATTCTGCACCAGGATGTGGACAAGGCCGCCCACAACTTGCGCGAGCTGGAAGTGCTGGCGGCCCGTTCCCTGGATGAGCTTCAACGCGTGATCGCGGACCTGCGCCCCTCTCACCTGGACGACCTCGGGCTGGCGGCGGCGTTGCGCTGGTATGCCGAGGAGGTGCAGGGGCGGGCGCCGCTCGAGGTGGCAGTGGAAGTGATCGGGGAGCCGCAGGAGATCCCCTCGGTCGTGAGCACGGCGCTCTTCCGCGTGGCCCAGGAAGCCCTGACCAATGTGATCCGGCACTCGGAGGGGAACTATGCCCTGGTCGTCCTTGAGTTTTGCTCCTCGACCGTACGGCTGCGGGTGGAGGACAACGGGCGAGGCTTCGACCCAGGCGTCCTGAGGAACCCCGCCCGGCCCTCTTGGGGCCTGCTGGGGATTGAAGAGCGGGCTCACCTTCTCGCAGGCACGCTGGAGGTGCGCTCGGTCCCCGGGGAAGGCACGACGATCGAAGTCGTCGTCCCCTATCGCCGCGAGGCGGAGGTGGTGCATGACCATCCGGCTGCTGTTGGTTGACGACCATCAGGTGGTCCGATCCGGCTTGCGCATGCTCCTGGAGAGCGCCGGTGACGTGGAGATCGTGGGGGAGGCCGGGACGGCGAAGGAGGCGCTGGCGCTGGTGACCGAGGTGAAGCCAGACGTCGTGATCATGGACATCGGCCTTCCCGACATGACCGGGATCGAGGCGGCCCGGGAGATCCGGGCGCGGCGCCCGGAGACCTCGATCGTGGCCCTGACGATCCACGAGGATCAGGAGTACTTCTTTAAGATGCTGGAGGCCGGCGCCACGGGATACGTGCCGAAGCGTGCGGCGCCCGAGGAGCTGCTCACGGCCATCGAGGCCGCCGCCGCGGGGGAGGTGTATCTCTATCCTTCCCTGGCCAAGTTCCTGGTGAAGGATTACCTCTCGCAGGAGCCTCAGCTCAAGGCCAGCCGGGCCCTGGATGGGCTCACGGAGCGAGAGCAGGAGGTGCTGGAGCAGCTGGCCGAGGGGGCGAACAACGCGGCCATTGGAGAGGCTCTGGGGATCAGCCACAAGACCGTGGCCCGCCACCGCGAAAACATCATGCGCAAGCTCAACCTTCACTCGCGGTCGGAGCTGGTCAAGTATGCGATTCGGAAGGGGATTATCGAGGCGTAGGGTCAGGTCTCGGGCATGATGCGCGCCCACCGGAAGGTGGGCGCGTGGCGTTAAGGCAGGTTCGAGAGGCGGCGGGGGATCAGGCGTCGTTTTCGGCGCTGCGCGGGCGCCGTGCGGCCAGAAGCAAGGCCAGAATCAGCAGCTGGCCGATGACCATCCCGGCGACTTCGGGCCAGCGAGCCGAACCTTCCCTGAGCACGGCCTGCCACGGGATCGAAGACAGGGCGCGGATGACTTGGCCGATGTGGTCGGTGACCCAGGCCGTCCCCAGGATGGCGAGGAAGGCGAAGGGGATGGCCAATCCCAGGGTGACGACGGTTGCGATGAGTTGGGCCTTGCGCATGGCTGCCTCCTCCCACCTGGCAAGTTCCGGCCGCAGGCGGGGAATCACCTCGGGGTCACACATCTAGCTTAGCCCGCTGCGCCCGCGGCGTCCATAGGGCGCGGAAGGAATTCGGGGCTGGGGTGCTCCCCCCATAGGCGGCGTGTGGCCGGGCCGCAGAAGATTCCCGGCCGCGGCCTGGGCACGGGGGAGGCGGACAATCTGAGGAAGCAGAGCCGGGCGCCCATAGGCGCCCGGCTCGGTCGTACACGCACGGGGATAGTGCGCTCGACTTACGGCCGCGTCATGCCCGAGATAGCCGCTGGACTACCGCAGAGCCTCGAGTGCCTGGGTGAGCAAAGCCCTGGCGTAGTCCGAGTTGTGGACGCCCATGCTCTGGTCGTACTCCACGAGCTTGTAGTTCCACATCGCCATGGCGATCTCTTCGGGGTACACGCCCGGGATCGACCGCCCCTCTTCGTTCATGATCCCGCTCGCGATCAGCAGCTCATGGACCTCGGCAAGCATTCCCTCGATCTCGGTCTGGACGCTATTGAAGTCGAAGTCCTCGAGATCCGTATGGCAGGCCTGGCATCGCTCCACATCGGGGAGGTAGGTGTGATTGCGTTCCTCTCCCATGTGGCAGGCCACGCAGGTATCTTCAACGATCTGGTAGTGCGGGCTTGGGCTCCCTTCCACACCCAGTCCGCCGACGCCGAGCAGCATCTGGGCCTCAACACCATAGTGGGTGCCGAACCGGGTGTCGGTGCCGAGGTCGATGTTCCCGTCCGCGGCGACCGGAAGTTCATTGCGGATCTGGTGGCAGTTGGCGCACAGATTGCCCAGGCCACCGTCGTAAGTCCCGCCCGTCATCTCCATGGGCGCTGGCTGGCCATCTCCGGTCAGCGCGAAGTCGGCGCGGGTGTAGGTGGTGTGGATCTGATGGCAGGTGCGGCAGTCGAAAGGCGAGACGTTCACGACGCCTTCCACCGATGGGTCGTGCGGCGGCAGGCCGGCGGCGATGCGGGCCTGGGCGCCCTCGGTTCCATGACAGCCGGCGCAGTTGGTGCCTTCACCTCGGACGAACGACTCGCCCGTCCCGTGCACGGAGTTCTCTCGGAACTGGGCTTCCTTGGAGACGATCAAGGTCGTGTCGTTGTGGCATTCCGTACAGCTCAGGTCGGCGGCGACGACCTCGCCGGGAGGGCCGGCGGGGCCCGCGGGTCCCGCGGGTCCAGCAGGCCCCGATGGGCCCGCCTGGCCGGCACACGCCGCCAGGATCAGCCCCGCCCCGAGCAGGGCGAGGCCCGTCAATAGGAGCTTTCGATGCATGGATGCATTCTCCTCCAAACCGG
>DATEAV010000271.1:0-5254 GCA_035288185.1 Anaerolineales bacterium
GCCACGACTGCGACGAGAGCCAGCGTAAGCTTCGTGAGCGGGTTTAGGCGGTGGACGCCTGAAGCGCGGGGTAGATAGAGGGTGGCCGTCATGGCGGAGGGAAGCAAGGCTCCGGCCCCGTGGATGGCCGGCAAGAGAATAGGAAGGGCCCCGCGCCGGGGGCGACCGTGCGAGGCCCCATGGCTACGATCGAGCCCGCCCAGCCTGGGCTAGCTGTGCGGCGGCAGGTTGGTGAACCGGGCGAGAAAGCGGGATGGCAGGGCCCGCAGCACGCCGAAGACGATCAAGTAGGTGATCATCTTGTCCATGGGATCGGAGAACGTCCCTTGGGCGATATTGGCCCCGAGCGAATCCAGGCCCACCGATCGGGCAAGGGCGACAATCGCGTCGGTGCCGCTCCCCATGACCCCGCCAAAAACATAGGTGGCGATCGGTGCCGAGAGCAAGGCGGCCGCCAGGCCCGTCAACAGGCCTGCCAGGATCGCCTTCCACCAAACGTTCAGCCAAGCGGACCGCCCGAAGGCTCCCGCCAGGCCGCCGATCACCGCGGCGACCCCGGCGAACGCGATCGCCGGAGCGTACCAGCCGGTCACCGTCCAGATGACGTTGGCCAGGAAACCCGTCACGGCGCCGGCCCACGGCCCGGCCAGAACGCCCACTAGGACCGTCCCGATGGAGTCCAGATAGAGTGGGACCTTCACGGCCAGGGCCACCTGGCCGACCGCGACGTTGATGGCAATCGCGACCGGGATCATCACCAGGGTTAGGGTGTTGAAACCTCGTTGGGACATCCGGGCTCTCCTCTTCCGCGGCGGTTGTGCGCGAACTATACGTCAAAGGTCAGGCGATGTCCAGCCGGCCCGACGCCGGCACCGCGCTCGGGCCGTTCGGCGCGAGCCGCTAGGCAACCCTCTCCCGAAGGGTGCTGCTCAGGTAGTCCATGGAGGCCACGACGATCGCGATGGCCAGCATTGTGCGCTGGCTCCGCGGTAGTTGAGCAGGTTGATGTTCTCCTGGAGCAGGAATCCGATCCCGCCGCCGGCGAACCCGATGATGGTCGACATGCGGACGTTGATATCCCCGCGGTACATGGTGAATGAGATATACTCTTGCGCATCGTGCTTCTCCTGCTCAAGTTGTCTCGAACAGTCCTGCTGTTGCGGGGATCGTGCGGGGGAATCGGGCTTGATGGGGAGTCACCTTCGGAGAAGAGGATTTCTACCGGGGCACATCATAATCCGAATCCAGGGGACACGCAAGACACCTCCGCAAACGCCTGGTCAAGGCCGGAGCGGCGCACTCACACGCGGCGAGCGCGATCGTGTCGAATTCCGAGGTCGGTCCCCCGCCCAGGGACAGAATGATTGGCCGTGACCGGGAGCAGGGCTTGTCGCTTTGAGGCCCGGCGGTTACAATGCCGACCCGATGGCTGCCTTCTCCTACCAGGAAGCCCTGAACTACCTCTACAGCTTCGTCGACTACACCCTCGAGCGAAGCTATCGCTACACTCCGGATCGCTTCAACCTCGACCGCGTCCGGGTGCTGCTACGCGCCGTTGGGGACCCTCATCGCGCCTTCGGCTCGATCCATGTCGCCGGGACCAAGGGCAAGGGGTCGGTCTCGTCCCTCTCGGCCTCGGCGCTGCGCGCCGCCGGATACCGGGTGGGCCTCTACACCTCCCCCCATCTCATCCGCCTCACCGAGCGAATCCAGGTGGACGGGGAAGAGCTTGGCCAGCAGGCCATGGCTTCGCTCCTCGAGGAGCTCAAGCCCGATGTTGCCCGGATCCCGGGCATCACCATGTTTGAGATCCTCACGGCGCTGGCTTTCCTTCACTTCGCCCGTCAGAATGTGGATTTCGCCGCCGTGGAAGTGGGGCTGGGGGGGCGCCTCGACGCCACCAACGTGGTTGAGCCTCTGGTATCGGTGATCACCTCGCTCTCCTACGACCACATGCACGTCCTCGGCAACAGTCTCTCCGATATCGCCCGGGAGAAGGCCGGCATCATCAAACGCGGAATTCCGCTCGTACTCGCCCCGCAGCAGCACGAGGCGGAGCGCGTGGTGGAGGAAGTCGCCCGCGAGCGAGGCGCCCCGATCATCCGTGTCGGCCGCGATTGGCTCTATGCCCCCGGCGGCCACGATCTGGAGAGCCAGAGCCTCTTCATCTGGCCCGCCTCCGAGCAGGCCCACATGGACACCTTCGTCGAGACGGCCGGAGGCGAGGAGTGGGCCCCGCCGCGCTACGAAATCCCGCTTCTGGGATACCACCAGGTAGTCAACACGGCCGTTGCCTACGCCGCCCTGCAGGTGGTGCGCCAATCCGGGGTGAGGCTGGAGGAGGTGGCAATTCAGGACGGCTTCCGCCACGTCTCCTGGCCCGGCCGCTTCCAGATCCTCTCTCGCTCGCCGGCGGTGGTGATCGACTCGGCGCACAACCGCGATTCCGCCCTGCGCCTGCGCATCGCCCTCGACGACTACTTCCCCGGCCAGCCCGTCACCCTGGTGTTTGGGGCGATGGGTGACAAAGACATCCCCGGCATGCTCGCCGAGCTTCTTCCCCGGGTCTCCCGGCTGATCCTCACCCAACCCGACCACCCGCGGGCTGCCACGATCGACGAGCTGGCCGTGCTCGCCCACGGCTACGGCTGGCGCCTGAAGGAGATCAAGCCCGTCGCCGAGGCTCTGCGCTTCGCGCTCTCCCAAAGCCGGCCGGGAGAGGTCGTCGTGGCCGCCGGAAGCCTCACCGTCGCCGGTGAGGTACTCTCCGCCTGGGATTCCATTCGCCCCCTCGCCCTCGAGCCGGTGAGAGCCGAGGCCCGATGAGCGGCTGGCTGGCGCGCTGGCCGAACGCATCCTCCGAGTTTGGGGAAGCCTTCGGCCGCCGGGCGGATGAGCTCTACGAAATCGACGACGCCCCAATCGACGACGGGGGCCTCATCGAGTGCGCTCTCCTCCCCCTGCGTGACGTCGTCCTCTTTCCCAAGATGGTCGTCCCGCTTTTCGTGGGACATGCCCCGACTCTGGCGGCGATCGAGGAGGCCATCCACCGCGGGGAGACGATGGTCGCCGTTACCCAGCTCGACCCGGAAGTGGAATCGCCGCTCCCCGAAGATCTCTATCCCGTGGGAACCGAGATCGCCGTCGGCCGGATGATGCGCATGCCCGACGGCTCGACTTCCGTCCTCTCTCAGGGCCGGCGCCGGGTGGAGATCGTCGAAATCATCCAGACCACCCCCAGCCTGCGTGCCCGCGCCCGCCCCGTGTACGAGTCCACGGAGCGCACCAAAGAAACGGTCGCCCTCATGCGGGCCGTGCTCACCCTCTTCGAGAAGTGCGTCCAGCTCAACCGCAGCCTCCCCGAAGAGAGCTACGTCTACGCCATGAATATCGAGGAGCCGGGGTGGCTCGCCGACCTGGTGACCTCGGCGCTCAACATGACGATCTCCGAGCGCCAGACGATCCTGGAGACCTTCCAGCCCACCATGCGCCTGCAGCGTGTGAGCGTGATGCTGGGCCGCGAGCTCGACGTCCTGGAGCTGGAAAACCGGATCCACAGCCAGGTGCAGAGCGAGGTCGATCGCTCGCAACGGGAAATGTATCTCCGGGAGCAGATGAAGGCCATCCAAACGGAGCTCGGCGAGGCAGACCTTTGGGCCCAGGAGTTGGCCGAGCTGCGGGAACGGGTCTCCCACCTGAGCCTGCCGGAGGAGGTGCAGGCGCGGGCGCTCAAGGAGATTCAACGCCTGAGCCAGATGCCCCCGATGTCGCCCGAGGTGGGGATCATCCGCACCTATCTCGACTGGCTCATCGAGCTGCCCTGGACCGAATCGACTGTCGACAACTTGGATGTGCGCAACGCCGCCAGGGTGCTCAACCGCCGGCATCACGGCTTGCGCAAGGCCAAAGAGCGAATCCTCGAATACATCGCCGTGCGCAGCCTGGCGCGGGAGAAGCAGCGGCAGCCGATCCTGTGCTTCGTCGGTCCGCCCGGGACGGGAAAGACCTCCCTGGGGAAGTCGATCGCCGAGGCGCAGGGAAGGAAGTTTGTCCGCGTCTCGCTGGGGGGTGTGCGCGACGAAGCCGAGATCCGCGGCCACCGCCGGACTTATATCGGAGCGCTCCCCGGCCGTGTCTTGCAGACGATGCGCCGGGCTGGCACCATCAACCCGCTCTTTATGCTGGATGAGATCGACAAGCTCGGCCACGACTTCCGGGGCGACCCCTCGGCCGCCCTGCTCGAGGTGCTCGATCCTGAGCAGAACCACGCCTTCTCCGATCACTACCTGGAGATCCCCTACGACCTCTCCAAGGTCATGTTCATCACGACCGCCAATACCCTTGGGCCCGTGCCCCCGGCTTTGCTCGACCGCATGGAGGTGATCGACTTCCCCGGTTATATCGAGGAGGAGAAGCTGATCATCGCCCACAAATTCCTCCTGCCGCGCCAACTGGAGGAGAACGGGCTGGGCGTCGCCGAGCTCTCCATGCCCCAGGAGAGCGTGCAGGCGATCATCCGCCAATACACCTGGGAGGCAGGAGTCCGCAATCTAGAGCGGGAGATCGGCAAGGTGTTGCGTAAGCTCGCCCGCCGAAAGGCGGAGGGGCATGAGGTTCCCAAGAAGGTGATGCCCTCCATGCTCGCCCGCCTCCTCGGGCCCCCGCAGATCCTGCCCCACGAAGCCGAGACCGAGGATCAGGTGGGCGCGGCCATGGGCCTGGCCTGGACGGAGAACGGCGGCGAGACCATGCCCGTGGAGGTGCTCCTCATCGAGGGCAAGGGCAATATCCAGATCACCGGCCAGGTGGGCGATGTGATGCAGGAATCCGGACAGGCCGCCCTATCGTATGTCAAGTCGCGTGCTAAGGACCTGGGCGTCAGCTCGGAGCTTTTCGAGAAGTACGATATCCACATCCACATCCCGGAGGGCTCGATCCCCAAGGACGGGCCCAGCGCCGGGATCACCATCGCAACTTCCCTCGCCTCCGCCCTCACCGGCCGGCCGGTCAGCCGCAAGGTGGGTATGAGCGGCGAGATCACGCTGCGAGGGCGGGTGTTGCCGATCGGAGGCCTGCGCGAAAAAGTGCTCGCCGCCTACCGGATGAAGCTCTCCACGGTCGTTCTCCCGGCGCAAAACCGGAAAGACGTGGCCGATGTGCCGGCCAAAGCGCGCTCGACGATGGATCTTCGCTTCGTCCGCCACATGGACGAAGTGCTCGAGATCGCCCTCTTGCCCACGCCGGTGCGGCCACC
>DATEAV010000272.1:0-7361 GCA_035288185.1 Anaerolineales bacterium
CGTGCAGTACTTGGGCGGGCACGGCTACATCCGCGAGCACCCGGTGGAGCTCTGGATGCGCAACGGCCGGGGCATCCCGGCGTTTGCCGGGCTGGCGATGGTCTAGCGCCGGCGGCAAGAGGGAGAGGCGACGATGATCGACTTCGAGATGCCCGAAACGATCTCCAAGCAGGTGGTTCTGCTTCAGACCGTTGCCGAAAACATGATGCGTCCGGTTTCGCGCCAGTTCGATGAGCAGGAGCACGAGATCCCGTGGGACTACATCAATTTCATGCACGAAGCGATGAAGGCCACGGGGGCGGGCTCGATGGCGCCGGATGGCGGGAAGAAACGCGAGGGCCCGCGGCTTGGGTATCAGCGCCTGGCGTTCATGATCGAGGTTCTCTCCTGGGGCGACGCCGGGCTCTATCTCTGCACGCCCGGCGGCGGGCTGGGGGCGGCGGCCGTCGAGGCCACCGGGACGCCGGAGCAAAAGGAGATGTTCCTCAAGCGCTTCGCCGGCGAAAAACCGGTGCTGGCCTGCATGGCGATGACCGAGCCGCAGTGCGGCTCCGACACGGCCGCCATCCGCACGACCGCCGTCCGCGAGGGCGATTCGTGGATCCTGGACGGGGAGAAGATCTTTGTCACGGCGGGTCACAAATCGCTGATCGATACGCCCGGCTTCGTTGTCGTCTGGGCGACGATCGACCCGCGCGCCGGCCGGGCCGGGATGCGGCCCTTCGTCGTCGAGGCCGGGACGCCGGGATGCCAGGTGACCAAGCTCGAACACAAGCTCGGCATCCGCGCCAGCGACACGGCTTCGGTAGTCCTGCAGGAGTGCCGCGTCCCGTTCGAGAACATCCTGGGCAGCCCGGAGGTGGCGGCGCCGACGGAGGGTTTCAAGGGGGCGATGGCCACCTTCGACGCCACCCGGCCGCTCGTAGCCGCCTCGGCGCTCGGGATCGCCCGCGCCACATTGGAACTGGTGAAGGATCTGCTGGCGCAACAGGGGGTGACGATCCGCTACGGCCTGCCGCGCAACCGGCTCACGCACATCGAGCGCGAAGTGATCGACATGGAGGTGATGCTCCGCTCGGCGTGGCTGCTGGTGCTCAAGGCCGTCTGGATGGCGGACGAGCGCAAGCCCAACACGATCGAGTCGTCGATGTCGAAGGTGAGAGCCGGCGACGTAGTGACCAAGATCACCCAGCGGGCCGTGGAGCTGATGGGCCCGGTGGGCTACTCGCGCGACCTTCTGTTGGAGAAATGGTTCCGGGATGCGAAGATCAACGACATCTTCGAGGGGACGGGCCAGATCAACCGGCTGGTGGTGGCGCGGAGGATCTTGAGCTACTCGAGCAAGGAGCTTCGGTAGTGCATTCCGTAGGGGCGCCGCACCCTGGCGCCGCCCGAGAGGGCAGGTGTGCGTCGCCCCTACAACGACCTCGATAGAAGGGCGACAGCGTGTCGCCCCAACGGATGATGAGGAGCCTCCATGTCTGAACGAATCCACCGCGTCGTCGTCGTTGGGGCCGGGACGATGGGCGCGGCGCTGGCCGCCCACCTGGCGAATGCCGGCGCCCCCACGACGCTGCTCGATATCGTCCCTAGCCGCCTCACTCCCGAGGAGGAGGCCGCCGGCCTCCCCCTGAGCGATCGAAAGGTGCGCGACCGGATCGTGCGCCAGGGATTCGACCGCATCCTCAAGTCGCGGCCGGCCTCGTTCTTCACGTCGGACTTCGCCGCCCGGGTGGCCCTCGGCAATCTCGAGGACGATTTCGAGGCCGTCGGAAAAGCCGATTGGGTGATCGAGGCCATCGTCGAGAATCTGGAGATCAAGCGCCAGCTGATGGCCCGCATCGACGCCGTCCGGCAGCCCCATGCGATCGTGAGCACCAACACCTCGGGGATCCCGGTGGCCCAGATCGCCGAGGGCCGTTCGGAGGGCTTCCGCACCCACTTTCTGGGAACCCACTTCTTCAATCCGCCCCGCTACCTCAAGCTGCTCGAGGTGATCCCCACGCCGGAGACGCTCCCCTCGGTGATCGAGGCGATCACCACCTTCGGCGAAGTCAGGTTGGGGAAGGGGATCGTCCTGTGCAAGGACACGCCCAACTTCATCGCCAATCGCCTGGGCACGGTGGGCGGCGCCTTCTCGATGGACTTCATCCTGCGCAACCACTACACCATCCCCGAGGTCGATTCGATCACCGGGCCGCTCATCGGCCGCCCGAAGACGGCCACCTTCCGTCTCCTCGATCTGGTGGGCCTGGACGTGATGGCGCACGTCACCCACAACCTGGCCGAGGCCCTGCCGGACGATGAGGCCATCGCCTACCTGCGATCCGAGCCTGCCGAGAGCCTCTCCGAGTCCATGATCGGTCACGGGTGGCTGGGCAACAAAGCCGGGCAGGGTTACTACAAAGAGGTGAGGCAGGACGGCAAGAAAGACTTCTGGCCGATCGATCTGCAGACGCTCGAATACAAGGCACCGGACAAGGTGCGTTTTGAATCCGTCGGGAAGGCCAAGGACTTGCCCACGCCGCTGGAGCGGCTCAAGGTGCTCCTCGCGGCCGACGACCGCGCCGGCTCGCTCGTCCGGGCGATGCTCTACCAGGGCTTCGCCTATGCCTCGCGGCGGATCCCGGAGATCGCCGACACGCCGCTTCCGATCGACAACGCCATGCGCTGGGGATTCATGCACGAGGCCGGGCCGTTCGAGACGTGGGATGCCCTGGGCGTGAAGGAGATGTCCGAGGCCATGAAGGCTGCCGGTCACCCTCCTGCCGATTGGGTCGAGGCCATGCTGGCGGCGGGTTTCCCCACGTTCTACGAGTACAAGGCCGGCAAACCCGTGGGGGTCTACGACCCGGCCCAGAAGCGCACTGTGCCGCTCAAGCCCGACCTGCGGCGGATCGCCCTCGGCGATCAGAAAGCCGCAGGCAAGGAGCTGGCGCGCAACGACAGCGCCTCGCTGATCGACCTGGGCGACGGAGTGGCCTGCGTCGAGTTCCACGCCAAGGCCAATGCCATCGACGACGACATCCTGACGATGCTCGAGAAAGGCCTCGATCTTCTCGAGACGGATCTGGGCGGCCTGGTGATCGGCAACGAGGGCGAGATGTTCTGCGCCGGAGCGAACCTCTTCGGCGTGGTCATGCTGGCCCAGGCGGGAGAGTGGGAAACGTTGGGCGCGTTGATCCGCCGGCTTCAGGCCCTCACAACCCGGATGCGCTATGCTCCCAAGCCGGTGATCGCCGCCCCGGCCGGGATGGCGCTCGGCGGAGGATGTGAGCTGGTGATGGCCGCCCCTCGGGTGGTGGCGGGCGGGGAGACCTACATCGGCCTGGTGGAAGTGGGCGCGGGTGTCATCCCGGCGGGCGGTGGGTGCAAGGAGCTGCTGCGGCGAGTGGTGAGCCCCTCGGTGCGGACGCAAGGCGTCGATGCGCTGCCCGCGCTGCAGCGCGTCTTTGAGATGGCGGGGCAGGCCAAGGTGGCCACGAGCGCCGAGGAAGGGCGCCAGTTTGGCTTCCTATCCAAGGGCGATCGGGTGGTGATGAACCGCGATCACCTGATCGCGGAGGCCAAGCGCGAAGCGCTTCACCTGGCCCAAGGCTACCGGCCGCCGCTTCCGGAGAAGGTGTATGCCGCGGGGCGTGACGCCTACGCGGCGATCCAGGTGGGCGTGCACATGTTCCGTGAGAGCGGCTACATTTCCGACCACGACGCCCTGATCGGGCGCCGGCTGGGATACGTGCTCACCGGCGGCGATCTGAGCCAGGGGACGTGGGTGGAGGAGCAATACATCCTCGACCTCGAGCGAGAGGCCTTCCTCTCGCTTTGCGGGGAGCCGAAGACGCAGGAGCGGATGTGGAGCCTGCTTCAAACTGGAAAGCCGCTGCGCAACTAGGGACGTCAGTTCTGGAGGATGGGAGCCATGGATCGAGAAGCAGTGATTGTCGCTGCGGCGCGGACTGCGGTGGGGCGGGCGAGGCGGGGCTCGTTGGCGAGCGTGCGGCCCGATGAGATGATTGCGGCGGTGATTCAGGACTTGATGAAGCGGGCGGCGCCGCTCCGTCCTGAAGATGTGGACGACGTCATCATCGGCTGCGCCTTTCCCGAGGGCGAGCAGGGCATGAACGTCGGGCGGATGGCCGCGCTGCGAGCCGGCCTGCCGATCTCCGTGCCCGGGCAGACCGTCAACCGGTTCTGCTCCTCGGGGCTGCAGACGATCGCCAACGGCGCGGCGGCCATCCTCGCCGGGATGGTGGATGTCGTCATCGCCGGGGGGGCCGAGTCGATGACCATGGTCCCGATGGCCGGAAACAAGTTCGCTCCAAATCCGGGTTTCGCCGCCGAGCAGCCGGAGGTCTATACGAGCATGGGGCTGACGGCCGAGAACGTAGCCGCGAGATACGGCGTGAACCGGGAAGATCAGGATGCCTTCGCCCTGTCGAGCCATCAGAAGGCGATCGCCGCGATCGACGGCGGGAGATTTCGGGATGAGATCGTCCCTTTGAAGGTGCAGGTCGTGGAGGCGGGCAGCCAGGGGCGAAGCGTACGGGATTTCGTCTTCGAGGTGGATGAGGGGCCGCGGCGCGACACGAGCGCCGAATCGCTGGCCAAGCTCAAGCCGGCCTTCAAGCTGAACGGGACGGTGACGGCGGGCAACTCCTCCCAGATGTCGGACGGCGCGGCGGCCGTGCTCGTGATGTCGGCGGAAAAGGCGAAGGCACTGGGCCTCGTGCCCCTGGCGCGGTTCGTCACCTACGCCGTCGGAGGCGTGGCCCCGGAGATCATGGGGGTGGGTCCCGTGGAAGCGATCCCCAAGGCGCTTCGGCGCGCCGGCCTCACGTTGGACGAGATCGATCTGATCGAGCTCAACGAGGCCTTCGCGGCGCAGTCGCTGGCCGTCTTGCGGACGCTGGAGATCGATCCCGCGAAGGCGAACGTGAACGGTGGGGCGATCGCCTTGGGCCATCCACTGGGATGCACCGGCGCAAAGCTCACGGCCCAATTGATCCCTGAGATGAGGCGCCGCCGGTCCCGCTATGGGATGGTCACGATGTGCATCGGAGGCGGGATGGGGGCGGCCGGCATCTTCGAGAATCTGAACTAGAGCCCCCGGGCAGAGGCCATCCGGCTCTGGGGCGCGACGGCGCCGCCGCAGGGGTCCTGAGGGTGGGCGCACAGGAGCGATTCCTGCTACACTTCCCGCCGCAGGCGCAGAAATCGCGCGTGCAGGCGGGAGACACCCAAGCAGGAGGCTGGTCATGCGAATCAGGGGTCGAGCGCTGATGATTGCCGTCGCCGCAGGCTTTGTGGTGCAGGCGGTTCTCAGCATCGCCTCCAACGCCATCAACTTCGCCGTGATGGGTGGGGCTGAGGGGCTGCGGAGCACCACCGGGCTGCCGTTGGGCGCGACGCTGGTGAGCTTGGTGGCCTGCCTGTGCCTACTCGCCGTCGACGCGGGCGTGGGCCTGCTCTATACAGCCATCGCCTCGCGGGAAGGCGCCCTCACCGCCGGCGACGGCGCGCTGGGCGGAGGAGTGGCGGGCGCGATCGAGGGCCTGCTCGGAGGGATCCTCGGCGCGATCATCGCCGCCGTCCTCTTCCCTACGATGGGCTCGATGCTCCCCGGAATGCCTTCCGATCTCACGGACGGGGCCAGGGTGGGCCTGGCGGTGGGAGGCATCCTCGGAGGCGCGATTGGGGTCTGCATCGCCATCTTCCGCGGGGCCCTCCTGGCAGCCCTTGGCGGCGCCGTTGGGGCCTCGATCTTCAAGCCCAAGGCCGCCGCGCCAACAACGCATTGAGAGAAAGCGCCCGCTGAGGCATCCGCAGAGAGGAGATCTCCATGCCCGAAGAACTCACCATCGAGAAGCTGATGGGCCTGATGCCGAAGGCCTTCGTACCCGAGAAGGCGCAAGGCGTCGACACCGTGATCCAGTATCAGCTCACTGGCGAGCAGGGCGGCGATTGGATTATTACGATCAAAGATGGCGCCTGCACCGTGGAGAAGGGAACTGCGCCAAACCCGAAGCTCACTCTGATCGCCGAGGGAAAGGACTACCTGGATGTCGTCACCGGGAAAGTCAACGCCATGACGTCATTTTCGGCCGGAAAACTCAAGCTCAAGGGTGATCTGGGCCTGGCGATGAAGCTGATGAACTTCTTCAAGCTCCCCGGGTAGGGGCCCTTCCCACGGGCCAACAGCTTGTGAACGAATCTCCGAGCGATCCTTGGGATCCTTCTCCGCGGTTGAGGCATCGATTGCCCCCACCCCTGCCCCTCCCCCGGCAGTTGCCTGGATTCAACAACCTGAGGCGGACATGCCGGGGGAGGGGAGGTTGATCTAAGGAGGTAGGGGGCGGCCGGGCCGCCCCCTACCTCCTTAGAACCTCGTCCCCCTCTCCGCTTTCGATCCGCGCGCAGGAAGAGGGGTGACAAGCGGAGAGGGGGGAGGGGGGTGAGGCGGAAAGCTACAGGACATGAAGGGAACCGCATCGGTGCGATTGGACACGAGGGAAGCTTGCGCCGGCCTCGTCCGATTCATTCACAGCCCCCAAGAGGAGGGGCCGGACAAGCCAGACGCAACCGGGGACCCAGCCTGAGGGTGGCGGATTGCTCAAGGCCGCCCGCCCGAGCCGGACCACGGGGTAGGAGCCCACCCGTGCTTCCGGTGCCTCGGGAGGACGGCCTTTTCACGTGCGGGGCGGGGGGCTCGGGCGCAAGACGGCCCTACCAAAGGTAGGGCTGCGGACATAGTTGACACTTCCAGCGGAAAGGGCTACCCTTTGTGATAATAGGAGCCATAGCTATGCCGCTCGACGGCACACGCATTGCAGACGAGCTCCATGACGGGGTTGTGCAGGATCTTGCTGCGCTGCTTTTGCAGTTGGAGACATTCGAGCGGAGGCTACAGGCGGATCCACGCGTCGCCCGAGGAGAGCTGGATCGAATCCGGGGCCAAATCCGGGGGACACTCAAGAATCTGCGCGAACTGATCAGCCGCCTGCGCTTGGGAACCTAGCCATCTTGCCCGAAGAAAGCTCCCCGCGGCCGATCCGCGTCCTCGTGGTGGAAGACCACGCCGTTGTGCGGCAGTCCCTGCACGTCATGCTCGACATGGATCCCGATGTCGTCGTGGTTGGAGAGGCGGTCAACGGCAATGAGGCCATCGCCCGCGTTCAAGAGTTGCACCCCGATCTGGTGCTCATGGACGTGCGCATGGACGGGATGGACGGGGTGGAAGCCACCCGCCGTCTGCGCGATCTCGCCCCCGAAGTGGCCGTCTTGATCCTGACCGGCTTCGGCGAAGATGAGATCCTGCTCCGGGCGGTGGAGGCCGGCGCTCACGGGTTTCTGGTCAAAGATGC
>DATEAV010000273.1:0-2866 GCA_035288185.1 Anaerolineales bacterium
GCGCTTGTAGGCGCAGGGCGGCGCGGGTAGAATGAGCGGGTTGCTTCGGAAAGACCGGGTTGCTTCGGGGGGTTAGCTCAGTTGGGAGAGCGCGGCGTTCGCAACGCCGAGGTCGAGGGTTCGAATCCCTTACCCTCCACCATTAGAAATATCCGTAACTTGCATAGCAGGCTTCAAACCCTGTTGCGTATGGTTGCGCGCTGACGCCTAGAGCCCGTCGTGAGGAGGGCACCCGAGGCCGGAGCGACCCTCCGGCCTTTGGCGTGTCTCGAGATCGCCGCAGTCCAGGCTTCGGGGCTGCCGGCAAGCAGGCCGGGCTCGTCGCGCAGGTCCTGGCGCCGATCGTGAGGCGGCCGGGCCGGCCCCGCCCGCGATCGAGCGCTAAGATCCGGCAGGCTCGCGGAGGGCGAAGGCCCCCAGGTACCGGTTGCGCCCGCGGCGCTTGGCTTCGAGCAGCGCGCCGTCGGCCAGGGCCACGAGCTCGAGCGGCGACTGCCGGCGCTCTGGAACCAGGCTGGCCCCCCCGAGCGTGATGGTGACATGCGGTCCCAGGGGCGAGCGCGGATGGGGCTGCGCTTGACGCACCACCGCCGCGAGTAGCCGGGCCCCCAATCCAGCCAGCGCCGCTTCGTCGGCCTCCGGCACCAGGACCGCGAACTCCTCGCCGCCGTAGCGGGCGACGAGCTCACCGGCCCGCTTGACCTCCTTGGCGAGCGCCTGGGCCGTCGCGCGCAGCACGTCGTCGCCGAACAGGTGCCCGAGCGCGTCGTTGAGCTGCTTGAAGAAGTCGAGATCGCCGATGATGAGCCCGAGCGGGCGGTGGCTGCGCTGGGCCCGCCGCCACTCGTCGGCCAGCCGATCGTCGAACGCCCGTCGGTTGTGAATGCCGGTCAGGCCATCCTGGAGCGCGATCTCGGCGAGCTTTTCGTTGGCTTCGAGCAGCTCCTGCCGGGCCTGAAGCAGCTCCTGGTACATCCGGGACTTGTCGATGATGGCGGAGATCTGCCCAGCGATCTTCATGAACACGTCAACGTCCAGGTTGGCGTAGGTGTAAGGCTTGTTGCTGGAAAAGAAGAGAAACCCGACGCCACGGCCCAGCACCTTCAAGGGACAGGTCAGGCTCGATCGCACACCCTCGAGGACGATGCGGCGGGTCGACTCGGAATCGGGGTGCTCCCGCAGGTAGTCGACCAGGTCGTTCAAGATGCGCGGCCGGCCGGTCCGCAGGATCTCCGAGAGGCTGCTGCCCTGCAACGACGCCTCGTAGCCAATCGACAGATGCTGGGCGGGCCAGTCACTGCGAGACCAAATGGCGCGCACGGTGTCGGTGCCCTGGGTAATCAAGGAGCAGCCGATGCGATCATAGGGCAGCATCGGACGAAAGCTCTCGTAGAGGTAGTTCAGAATCTCTTCGAGCAAGAGGCCGCGGTTAACCTGCTCGATGAGCTGCGAGAGCCGGGAGGCCTCGTCGAATCGCCTCTCCAACACCTGGGCCAGATCGCTGAGGGCGTCGCCCAAGCGTCCGAGGCCGTCCGTGCCTGGCGCCACCTCAACGTGGAAATCGCCCCGGGCCAGGGCCAAGGTGGCGTCTACGTACTGGGAGATGCGTGGATCCTCGCCGCCGTCGCCCATGGGCTCTCCCTCATCGCATTCATGCGCGAGAAGCATCCTTAAATTAGCACGCCCTTCGACCAGTCGGGCATGGGCAACATAGGGCCCTCTATCGGACCGTGCCGGGGCCGGCGATGGAGTTACCGGCGCCGAGACAGCCATGCGTACCGTATGAGGGTTCCCCAAGCCAGGACGCGGGCAGCCGACACTTCCCGGCGTGACCGTCCGGTCGTCGGGTTCCGGGGCCCTTCGGGAGAGGGAGGGAAACCTGTTGCGTCCTGTTGCGTGGAATGGCACGCTTTGCCGTGCTTTGCACTTTAGCGATGGCCAACTATCAAGGACTTCGGAGCCGGGGCAGGACGAATCCCTTATCCTTCACCATTCGGATCCACCGACGGAGCGCCGGAGGGATCCAGAGCCCCGTCCTGCGCTGTGGCGACGGGCGCGTTACTTGGCGGCGCGGGCCGGCTTGGCGGGGCACGTCTTGTGATACCAGACGGACCCGAGCTTGATGTGGTTGCCGTTCTTGTGAATCCTGAGCTTGCACTTGGGGCAGGTGCCCATCCCGGTCTCCTTCGAAGAATGAATTTCCGACGGAAGCGAGTATACACGAGGTGGGGCGGGTGATGAGTAATGGCTGCCCCTTCTGCCGAATCATCGCCCGGGAAAGCCCGGCCGATATCGAATACGAGGACGAGGAGGTCCTCGCCTTCAAGGACCTCTACCCGAAGGCGCCGGTCCATGTGCTGATCGTCCCGAAGCGACACATCGAGTCGCTCGCGCGCCTCGAGCCCGGAGACGAGATGGTGGCGGGCCACTGCGTGCGGGTGGCGAGGCTGCTGGCGGAGCGCGCGGGCTACGGCGAGCGGGGCTACCGCCTCTCGTGCAATACCGGGCCCGAGGGCGGGCAGGTCGTGTACCACCTCCACTTCCATCTCACGGCCGGGCGGCGGGGGTGATCCGGGCCCGGGATCTCTCCAAGCGGTACCCCGGCGGCACAGTGGGGCTCGACGGCGTCAGCCTCGACGTGGGAGCGGGAGAGTTCGTCGCCCTGATCGGCTCGAGTGGCGCCGGCAAGTCGACCTTGCTTCGCTGCCTCAACGGCCTCGTGACGCCGAAGGCGGGCGCCGTCAGCATCGACGGGCTGCCGGTGACGGGCGCCTCGCGCGAGGGCCTTCGGAGCGTCCGGGCGAGCGTGGGCTTCGTCTTCCAGCAGTTCAACCTCCAACGGCGGCTGAGCGTCCTGGACAACGTC
>DATEAV010000274.1:0-6539 GCA_035288185.1 Anaerolineales bacterium
CCCATGGAAGTAAGATTGTCCCTCACATGCAGGCCAGAGCCCGTGGCACCCACCAGGATCAGCAGGCCCATGGTCCCCAAGAAGACAGCCACATCGCCGCGTGCCGGACGCTCGATCGCCCCCATGCCCACGGCAACCAGCACACCCAGCACACCCGCACCTGTCGGAACCCAGAGCCATGGATTGACGAATTGGGCCCGGGCGTGATCCAAGACGCTGCTGATCAAGGTCGCCAGGATGCCGAGCCCGATCATGAAGAAATAGGCCCGGGTCTTGCTGTACGGCAAGTGCAGGCGCCTGCTCCCCGGGAGAGTGAGGATCCCGCTCTCGAGGGGGTGTTCCGGCCAGGCCGCGCTGATCCCGAGGAGGCCCACCAGTGAGAATGTGAGAGGGCCGAGAAGCGGGGGCGCCCAGACCAGCAAGTCGATAGAAACCCGCTCGCCCGGCGCAGCGCTGGGAAGCACCGCCCGGACGAAATGGAAATAGGCGCCGAGGAGCCCTACGGCAATGCTGGCAAGGAGCACGCTGGTGGCCAGAAGGTTTGCGGCCGTCCGCCGGCGGAGGGAGAGAAGCCCCGCCGAGATGAGCAGGACACCGGCCAGTGGCCCGAAGACGATCGGAATCCACTCGCGGGCCGTGATCGTGCCGCTGATGCTGTGCGCCAGATAGATATCGATGCTCAGGAAGATCTCATTGACGGCCGCCATCAGGAGCATCGCCTGGTCGCGCACCAGAGGAAGCCGCCGGATGAAGGCAAGCCTGGGGAAGGCCTCCGCGAAAAGCGACATTACTGGTCTCCGTCCCCGCCGAGCAATCCTCCCGCCATCTCACGCAGCTCCGCCAGATCGCTGAGCAACTCGTACACCCCATGCCACTGGGTGTAGTCTGGGCCCTGCATCCACACGCCAAACTTCGCCGTGCGCCCCCAGTGATGCCAGAGCTCGAAGTAGACGAAATCGATGGGCTGATCGAAGGGCTCATCGGTGAGCAGGCCTCGCGAGCGGAGCGGTGCCACGATCTCGTCGCTCTCACCAACCCAGGCGTTCACTGCCCGCGTGGCCGTGTCGGCGGCCTCGTAGAAGTCGGCGATGAATGCGTTGTTGTGGCACTCCCGGCAAACGTTCGTCATGCGGGCGCGGTTGTCTTCCCAGGCCGGCCTGCGCTCGCTGATCGGCGCGAAGAGGTACCAGGTGAGGCGATCACCTACATCATGCGTGGTCCCCGAGGCGCCGAAGCCGCTGAAGTGGCAGGTGGCACAGGACGGCGCAGGGAAATCGCTCACCGTGAGAGTTCCGGGCTCGGCGTCCCAGTTCCACAGGTCGCCGCCCGTGGCGTAGGCTATGCCGTGCGGGGATTCCTCGTAGATTTCCCACTGCGGATGGTCGGGCCCGATGTGGCAGGCATTGCACGTTTCCGGCTTGCGGGCCTGCTGCAAGCTGAACTCGTGGCGCAGGTGACACTGCTGGCATTCTCCAACCGAGCCGTCGGGCTGCGGGCGGCCAATGTTGTGGCAGGAGGCGCAGGCGAACGGTGTGACGTCGGGGCCCTCGATCGCGAAGAGAGCGTGGCGCATCCGGTCGGGGGCATACTGACCCTCCGGGATCGCCGAGTACATCGCTATGTGAGGCCCTGTCAGTTCCTCGACCCCGGCCATCGCCACATAGGCAGGAAGCGAATGCCGGCTCTGATAGAACTGGGCGACTTCCGCCGTGTGGCACCGCTCACACAGGCCAGGGGTGGGCTGCGCCAACACGAAGACGCCCTCATGCTCCACGGCGCCAGGATAGGCCGGGGTGACCTCGTGGCAATCGCGGCAGCGGACTTCGGCCGCCGCCATCGTGCTGTGGCCAAATTGCTCGACGATGCCAGGCGTCGATCGGCTGTGGCATACGACGCAGTCGTCGGTGCTGTTGGCGAGGGCATCGATCCGCTCGACCTCGCCGGGCAAGGATGGCCGGCCTATGCTGAGAAGCACGAGCGCCAGGCCGAGGACGATGATCACCCCAACCAGGCCGAGCGCCAACAGGCGCATCGACCGCAGAATCGGCGCCGATTCACGACCCTGGCACATCTCACGCCTCCCTGGAATTGCTTAGGCGAGCGCCTCCGAGCGGCGCGATCATTCCGCTCCGAGGCGCTTCTCACGGCCTCATGAGTCTACACTCGGTTTCGAGGCGCCTAAGAAGAGTTTAGGGGTCTGACAGGTCAGGGAAGAACGGGATACGGCCCGAAGAGTATTGGCCGAGAAGCGAAAAGCCGTTGAACCGGCGCGCAGAGACCGCGAGCAGGAGTGCAGCGGGCCCGACGAGCCGCCGCACGTCCTTCGTGCCGGGTCTCACTTCGTGTCTCGGCCGAAGACGGTCGTCCGGGATGAGGTTGTTGAGGAGCCCCCCGCCCTTCAGCTCGCGCGCAGGAGCGTGTCCGCGATCAGGGCGGCGAAGAGCCGGGCGAGGTAGACGCTGGAGTAGGGGAGGCCAGCGCCAGACGGAGAATCCAACGGTCGCTTCGGTGCCTGAGCCAGGCGGCCACCGCCGCAGCCAGAACAGGAGGTGACGTGGGGGATGCGGTAAGGCGGTGGGAGTATTCCAGGATCGCGTCGATGCATAGCGGCGGAAGCAGGCTGCCGGGGCACAGAGGCCAATCGTGGCAGCCCAGCCCCGACCCGGTCACGCGGACGACACCGCCGACGACGATCAGGAGACAGACCTCACGGCGGAGGCCAACGCAAGCCACCAGAAGCCCCCCATCGTTCGTGGTGAGGGAGCGTCGAACATGGCCTACCGAATCAGCATCACAAGACCGAAGACCACCACCACGGCCACCGGGAGGAGGAAGATGAGCAGGTAGTAGCGGGAATCAGACTTCAGGTGCATGAAGAAGGCGGCCACGAGGCTCGCCTTGAAGAAGGACAGCGTCAGAAAGACCGGCGTGCGAACGGCTGCAGCCAGGCTTAGGGTCGCGATCCAGATTTCCGCCGCGGTAAGCGCCGCCAGGATCCCGTAGATGAGCAGGTAACCAGATCGGCGGGGCGAGGAAGCTGGTCGAGGCTCTGCAGTCATGGCAGGCTCCTATACCAGGTAGATGATCGTGAAGAGCACGATCCAGACGATATCGACGAAGTGCCAGTAGAGCCCAAAGACCTCTACGCCCCCGTGGTCTTCCGCCGAATAGTGCCCTCGGGCGGCTCGGAGAAGCGTCGAGGATGCCCAGACAAGCCCGGTGAAGACGTGCATGCCGTGGAAACCGGTGAGGGTGAAGAAGCTCGAGCCGAAGACGCTGCTTTGAAGCGTCACGCCTTCGCGGTAGAGCGAGGAAAACTCATACGCCTGCCCGGCGAGAAACGCCGCACCGAGAAGGATCGTGAGCGCCAGGTAGGCCATCAGCCCGCCGCGCTTCCCTCGCCGGATAGCCGCAAGGCCCTGGACGACCGTGAAGCTTGAAGTGAGCAGGACGAATGTGTTGGCACCAACGAGGGGCACCGAGAGCAAACCGGCTTGCGGAGAGGGGCTATTCACCTTGTAGTGCAGGAAAGCGGCGATCAGCCCTCCAAAGAACATCACTTCCGAAGCCAGGAAGAGCCACGTGCCGAGCTTGAGATGATCGAGCCCCAGGGCTCTTCCCGCCGCGAAGGTCCCGGAGTGGGTTGCTGCGTCTTGTGTCATGTCGTGCCCCTCACTTGCCGGCCGCCGGGGCGGGAGCCAACGATGTCGACGGAGCCTGCTCCCCATAGTCGTAGGGCCCGCCGGTGACGTGAGGCGGGACCGGGAAGTTGTGCGCGGGCGGAGGCGAGGTAGTCTGCCATTCGAGGGTTCGCGCCCGCCACGGATTGGCTTCGGCCTTCGGCCCAGTCGCCCAGCTCACTATGGCGTTGTAGAGGAACGGGACGGTCGAGATCGCCAGGATGAAGGCGCCAATCGAGGCCAGGAAGTTGAGCGAGGTGAACTCCGGAGCGTAGTCGGCCACCCGGCGCGGCATACCCAGGAGACCCACCAGGAACATCGGCAGGTAGGCCAGATTAGTGCCGATGAAGTTCATCCAGAAGTGGGCCTTTCCCAGCCTCTCGTCGTACATCCGGCCGGTGATCTTGGGGAACCAGTAGTAGAGGCCGGCGTAGACCGCCGAGACGCTGCCCCCGAAGAGGACAAAGTGCAGGTGGGCGACAACGAAGTAGGTGTCGGTCACGTGGAGATCGACCGGTATCGAGGCAAGGAAGATCCCGGTGATGCCGCCGATGAGGAACATGGAGATGAACCCTAAAGCGAAAAGCATCGGGGTCGTGAAGCGGAGCTTCCCGTCCCAGATCGTTCCGAGCCAGGAGAAGATCTTCACGCCCGTAGGCACAGCGATGATCATCGATGTGATCATGTAGGGGATGCGGAGGCGGGGGTCCATCCCGCTGGCGAACATATGATGGGCCCAGACCAGCATCCCCAAGATGGCGATCGCCATGCTCGAGGCTGCGATGGCCTTGTAACCGAAGATGGGCTTGCGGGCGAAGACGGGCAAGATCTCCGAGACGATGCCCATCGCCGGCAGAACCATGATGTACACCGCCGGGTGAGAGTAGAACCAGAAGAGGTTCTGCCAGAGGATGGGGTCGCCGCCGACGCCGACGGAGAAGAAGAGGGTGCCGGCGATACGGTCCATCGCCACCAAGACCAGCCCGGCGGAGAGCACGGGGGTGGCGACGACCATGAGCAGGGCCGTGGCGAGCATCCCCCAGACGAAGAGAGGCAGGCGGCCGAAGGTGAGCCCTTCCGCCCGCATGGTCACCACCGTCGCGATGAAATTGATACCACCGAGGATCGAGGAGACGCCGAGCAAGACGATGGAGAGCGCCCACAGCGTCTGCCCGTCGGGGGCCGAGATCGAGAGGGGGACGTAGGCGGTCCAACCCGTGTCGGCAGCCCCGACGAAGAAGCTGACGATCATCAGGATGCCAGCCGGGGGGATGAGCCAGTAGGACAGGGCGTTGAGGCGGGGAAAGGCCATGTCTTTGGCGCCGATCATGAGGGGAATCAGATAGTTGCCGAAGCCGGCCAGGACCGGGATGATCCAGAGGAAGATCATCAGGGAGCCGTGGTTGGTGAAGAGGCGGTTGAACTGAGTTCCGTCGACCAGGTCTTGGCCGGGTCGGGCGAGCTCTGTCCGGATCAACACGGCGAGCAGGCCCCCGAGGAGAAAGAAGAGAAAGGTCGTAACCATATACTGGACGCCGATCACCTTGTGGTCGGTGTTCCAGCCGAAATAGCGCCGCCAGTTGGACGTTGGGGCGGCGACGGGTTCAGCAGACATAATGACGCATCTCCTGAGAGGCGAGCAGCGGCTACTGGCTGAGCAGGTAGTCGATGAGGGCGCGAAGCTGCTCTTGGCTGAGACGCTCCCCGAAGCTCGGAGGCATCACTCCCGACGGAAAGCCTTCGGCAACGAAGGCATGGGGATCGAGGATCGACTGCTCGATGTAGGCTCGAGCATCCAGGCCCGGCACGCGCGAGGCAGCCGTCGTCCCGATCCCATCCAGCGAGGGGCCCACAGTCCCTCGGGCTCCGGCGTCGGCGAGGGCGTGGCAGGCGCTGCATCCGTACTGAGTGAAAAGCTGGCGCCCCGCCTGGCCGGCGCCGCCCGACATCCCCGCCACCTGCTGCGCCTGGAGCCAGGCGGCAAACTCCTCCGCGCTCTCCACGACCACCTCGCTCGTCATCGTGGTGTGCGCCGCGCCGCAAAACTCGGCGCAGCGGATGGGATAGCGGCCGGCGCGGGTGGGCGTGATCACCATCTCGGCCACCCGGCCCGGGGTGGCGTCTTGCTTGACGCGGAACACGGGGATCCACAGGGAATGGATCACATCATCAGAGGAGATGGCGAAACGCACCTGCCGGTTGAGCGGCAGGTGGAGCTCCGAAGAGACCACGTCCGCCTCGGGATAACGGAATTCCCAGACGAATTGCCGCCCGACCACCTCGACCACCAAAGGCTGCGGCTCGGAAGCCCCGGACGCTATGAGCACCCGAAACGAGGCGAAGGAAATGACGATGACGATCAACGCCGGGATCGCGATCCAAATCGCCTCCAGCGCGTTGTTTCCATGGACGGCAGGGCCATCGGTCTCGTCGCCCCGTCGCCGACGGAAGCGCAGGACCGCGTACAGGAGGGCGCCTTCGACGCCCAGGAAGATCACCGTGGCGACCCCCATCAAGCCGCGGAACAGGCCGTCCACCATCTGGGCCTGCCGAGAGGCCTCCTCCGGCATCAGATTGACGGTGAGGGCGACGGCGACTCCCAGGCCTATCAGGACAGCCGTCAAGATAAGAAGTGTGACCGTACGACGTGGGTTCACGACGGCTGCACCTGCGTGTATGCCAGACCGAGGAACTAGCGGTGCCGGGGCGGGCTCGCGCGAAGACGGCGGCTCGCCGCCTTCTTCCCGATCACTGGCATTTCCTCCTGATCCCGGGGGCGGAATCCCCTAAGAGGGTCGGAACGGTCCGGATTCTATCACACTCTCTTCCGAAATCGAGAGACTCTCGTCGTGTGCGCCT
>DATEAV010000275.1:0-6458 GCA_035288185.1 Anaerolineales bacterium
TTGTAACGCGGCAAGAGGCCTGCCCGGAGCCGAACATCCCTCGAGGGTCTTCTCCAGGCAGGCCGTGGGATGGCCGCGCTGGCGAAGCCGACTGCGCCTCGATCGCCAGACTTTGGTGCCCCAGCGGAACCGGCGACGCACGGAGGGAAAACGTAAGCACCTCCCATTGGCGCGTGGGGGCGGGTCTGCCTGGCCTGCCCTGGGCTGCGCCCAGCGCAGGCCAGGACAGGCAGACCCGCCCCTACGACAGCAGGAGTAACGACGGCGCGGCAGCGCGCCGAGGTTCCCCGGGGGCCTACTCCTCGGCGGCGGGGTGAAAGCGCGGGTCGCGGGTGATCGTCGCCCGCAGGCCCTCCTCGAGCTTGACGCGCGGTTGGTATCCGAGCTTGGCTTTGGCCAGGGTGAGGTCGGCGCACATGCGCGAGGGGCCGGGGTCGTCTTCGGCGCGAAAGATCCAGGGGGCGGTGGTGCCGTAGGCTTCGAGGACGAGCTGGGCAAGGGTGCCGATGCTCGTCTCGATGCCCGAGCCGACGTTGATGATCGCCCGGTCGATGCTGGGGGCGGTGGCCGCCGCAACCATGGCGTCGACCACGTCGTCGATGTAGACGAAATCGCGCGTCTGCTCGCCCTTGCCGTGGATCACCAACGTTCCCTTTCGGGCGGCCTGGCGGAGGAAGTGCGGCACCACCGGCGGATGGGCGGCGGGGAGAAGCTGCCCGGGGCCGTAGGCGTTGAAGACGCGCAGCACGACGGTCTCGATGTGCCACAGGCCGCCGATGGTGCGGACGTAATACTCGGCGGCCAGCTTGGAGACGGCGTAGGGGGAGCGCGGATCGGGGCGGACGTCTTCGCTCAGCGGCTGCTCGCCCCGATCGCCATACACCGCGCCGGAGGAGGTGAGGACGACGCGTTTGACGCCCACGTCGCGCATCGCCTCCATCACCGACACCGTCCCGCCGACGTTTACCGCGTTGTACTCCCTCGGGTAGATGACAGATTCCGGCACCGAGACGCGGGCCGCCAGGTGGTAGATGCAATCGACGTCCTGCAGAAGGGTCCAGAGTTTCGGGCGATCGAGGACATCGCCTCGGGTGAGGTGAACGTCGGGGTTGAGGCGAGAGGGGTCACCGGCGGAGAGGTCGTCCATGCCACGCACCTCGTGGCCCTCCCGCGCCAGGCGGTTGCACAAGGCCGTCCCCAGGAAGCCCGCTGCGCCAGTGACAAGGAAATTCATAGCGTTGTGGAAAAGCGGCCGCCGGGGGCAGCCGCAAGAAGCGTCGAGATTATAGCACAGAGCTCGCGCCGATTGACACGCGCCCGGCCGCTGGTATGATCGCCCCATGCGGGTCCGCAGGATTCTGGCCGGGCTGCGCCTCTCGTTGTGGCTCGCCCTTCTGGCGCTGATCCTCACACAGAGCACGGCTTCCGCTCGTGATCCCCTGGAGCAAATTCGGCGTTTCACGCGGGCGGCCGAGTTTGACTTCGGCTCCTGGACGATCGACGCCGGCCTGCGCAAGCTGGGCGCGGCCGGCCTCCGCGCCGCCTCCTACCTGACGGAGAGCGATCGGAGCGCGATCGTCATCGAGTACGCCCGGCTCGTGAGCCGTGGCGAGGAGCTCGAACGGCTGCTCGTGGAAACGTACGCCAACCCGGCCCTCGCCGACCCGGCGGCAGAGGCCGCCCCACTGCGCGGCGAGTTGGCGGAGTTGCGAGCGCGCCAGGCCGAGCTCCAGCCGCTTGTGGAGGAGGCGATTGAGGAGCAGGTGGCGGCCGTCCTGGCGGAGATCGGCCTGGGGGGTGGGGGAATGCCCGTCCCGCCGGTCTCCTTCCACTTCACCCGATTGCCGCTGGCGTTGATCGTCTCGCCGCGGGAGGTGATCCGTCAGGATGCCAACATCCAGCTGGAGGCCGATCTGGATCTCGACGCTCGGGTGAGGCTCGAGCGTCGCGTCGAAGGATCACTCGGTGTCTCGGCGCTCGTCGTCCCGGTCGGAGGGATCGGCACCTACCCGACCATGGTCCAGGAAAGCGAGTCGCTGTCGTGGGTGACGGAGGTGGTGGCTCACGAGTGGACGCACAACTATCTCACCCTTCGCCCCCTCGGCCTTGGCTATGAGGCGAGCCCCGAGCTGCGCACGATGAACGAAACGGCCGCCTCCCTCGTGGGAAGCGCGGTCGGGCGGCGCGTGCTCGAGCGCTTCTACCCGGATCTCGTACCGCCGGCTTCCACGCCCGGAGGCTCGGCGGGCGAGGCGGCGGCGGCCGAACCAGCGGCCTTCGACTTCCGTGTGGCGATGCACGAGACGCGCGTGAGAGTGGACGCTCTCCTGGCCGAGGGCCGCGTCGCCGAGGCCGAGGGATATATGGAAAGCCGCCGCCAATTCTTCTGGGAGAACGGATACCCGCTCCGGCGGCTCAACCAGGCGTACTTCGCCTTCTACGGCGCCTACGCCGACGTCCCCGGCGGGGCGGCGGGCGAAGATCCGGTCGGGGCGGCGGTTCGTGAGCTTTGGAGTCGAAGCCCCTCGCCGGCAGACTTCCTGCGCCGGATCTCGTGGATGAACGAGTTCGAGGACCTACGACGGGCCCTCGACGAAGAGTAGAGCACTGAGCGGCTGGGACTCCTTCCATCATAGGCACCGCAAGACTACTCTGCGACGTCGGGGAGTTGCCCGTTGGCCCCCACCCCCTCGCCCCCTCTCCGCTTGAGACGCCTACTCATTGCGCTACGCGCGAGCGGAGAGGGGGGTAGGGGGGTGAGGTGGAAGGGGCCATCATGAGGATGTAGTGCGGACAGGGGTTCGAGGGTGGGTCTTCCCAAGTCCATCGTCGTGATTGGTTCACAACCTGTCGGCGCGGAGAGCGCAGGGGACGCGGAGATTTCATGAGGTCTCTGCGCCCTCAGCGTTCTCCGCGGTGAATCCTTCTCACCACTCGCTGATCAGCGCCGCCAGCAAGGCCGTCCGCTCGACCAGGCTGCGCATTTGGACGTTCTCCCGATCGGAGTGCGCCCCTTCGCCCACGGCGCCGAGGCCATCGAGCAGCGGCTTGTCGAGGTGGGCGAGAAAGTTGGCATCCGAGCCGCCGCCCGTTCCGCCCTCGGTGAGCGCCAGGCCGAGCTGAGCGCCGATCTCCTGGGCGCGAGCGAAGGCGCGGGCGATGGCGGGCGTGCGCACCATCGGCGGGCGGTTCAAGCCGCCCTCCACCCGCAGACTGGCGCCAGCGGTCAACGGCCGCAGGCCCAGGAAGGCCTCCTCGAGTCGACCCGCCTCTTCCAGAGTCTCGACGCGGATATCGACGCGCGCCCGACAAATTTCCGGGACGACGTTGGAGCGCGTGCCTCCCTGGATTACGCCCACGTTGACGGTGGTCCCCCTGGCCGGATCGGCGAGGCGCGAGATCTGCAGGGCCTGCTGCGCCATCTCCAGGATGGCGTTGACGCCTTCTTCGGGCTCGGACCCGGCGTGCGCCGCCCGCCCCTGGGCTTCGATGCGGTAGAGGCCCACGCCCTTGCGATGGGTCTTGAGCGCGCCGTTCGGCAGGGCGGGCTCGAGGCAAAGGACTCGGTCGTGCCGTTCTGCAAGATCGAGGATCACCGGGCGGGCGGTGCGGCTGCTGGTCTCTTCGTCCGAAGTGCAGAGCCAGGTGAGGCGCTCGCCCCGCATCGCTCCCTTCTCCCGGAGGGCGGCGATGGCGGTGAGCCCCATGGCAAAGCTGGCCTTCATATCGAGGACTCCCGGCCCGAAGAGACGCCCGTCCCTTTCCAAGATGGGAAACGTGCCCAGGGTGCCGAGCGCGTGGACCGTGTCGAGGTGAGTGAGCAGAAGCAGGCCGCCGGCGCCTGCCCCCCATCGGCCGATCCAGAGATCTCCCACGGAGTCCTGGGGCAGCCGCTCGACCTCAGCCCCATGGCGCTCCAGCTCCTCAGCGACGGCGGCGCCGAAGGCGTCGACAGCTTCTTTCTGGGTCGTGGGAGACTCGAGCTCTGCGAAACGGCGCAGCAGCGCAACCAGCGCCGGGAGGCGGGCTTCAAACTCGCGGATGGGGATGGGAGGCATCGGGTCTCCTTGCCGGCCGCGAAACAACCGCCGACGCGAATCGATCCCTTCGATTCGCCTTCGTTACGACGAGGGGCTTGTGGATCATCCAAGGCCGTGGGCCCTGGTTCCGGCAGCGATCCGCGGGAAGGAGCCTCATGCGCCGCTCCAGACGCGGAGCATCGCACGGACGGATCGGCGCATCTCGACGGAGAAGTCGGCGGCGAACTTGCGCAAGTAGATCTCCTGACCGGCATTCTCGACCCGTGGCGGTTTCTCGCCGCCCTGGAGGAACCGCTCCTCTAGCCCGGCGAACATCAGCCGCAGCGCGGGCGCCTGCAGCCGCTCATAACGGTCTTCGAAGAGAACGAACTCCCGGCCGAATCGCGTGGTGAGGGGCCGATCCTTCTGCTGCTGGGTGGGGTAGCCAAAACACACCAGGCAGATGGGAAACGTGTAGGGGGCGAGGTCGAAGAGCTTCTGATGGACCTCGTAGTTCTCCATGATGTCGCCGATGTAGCATGACCCGAGGCCGAACGATTCGGCCGCGATCACCGCCGTTTGGGCGGCGATGAGCGCGTCACAGCAGGCGAGGAACAAGTCGCCCTCCTCCGGCCTACGCAAGGGGATCTCCTTCGCTCGGCACAGCCCCTCGACCCCGGAGAGGAGGAAGTAGTCGTTCCACCGCTGATAGTCGGCCAGGAAGAGCAGCACTAGCGGGGCCCTGGCGATGAAGGGCTGGTTGTCACAGGTCTCGGAAAGCCTGTCCTTCAGGCTCTGCTTCTTCACCTCGAGGATCGAGTAGAGCATCATGTTCCCCGCCGTCGGAGCGCGGAATGTGGCCTCCAGGATCTGGTTCTTCACTTCCTCGGGGATAGGCCCTTCCTCGTAGGCGCGGATCGACTTACGGGCGAGCAGGAGGCGGAGGGTGGGATTCATGGATGGGGAACCTCAAAGGCTCCGGCCGGCCTCGTCGCCCGGCCGGGTCCGTCAGGCGGCGTCTTGAAGATCGACACGGGGCGGATGCCTCATTGCCGCGGCTCGCTTCGCGCCGCGAAGCGGGCCGCCCCCTGGCTGAGGGCGCCGGCCAGCCCCCGGCCGATGCGGTGATGGCTCTTGCCGGCCCACGCGGAGCCTCCGAGCTGGTGATACCACTCATCTGGCTCGGGCGGCGCGCCGCCCCATTGCCGGCCCGGTGGAAAGAAGAGATAGACGTCCCATGCCACCTCTCCACGGCCGCCGAGGGCGGAGGCCACCGAAGCGCCCACCGCCCGCTGCGGATCATGGAAGTGGGCGCCCCGCGCCTCTCGGTCGAGGCGGCGCGCCGCCCGAGCCGCGGCTTGATCGGAGTCCTTCTCCAGCATATCGATCCACACGATCAGGAGAGCAAGGCGGTCGGGAGTGTTCCCCGCCATCGCCTGGAGAGCCGCACGGGCTCCCGCCAGGCAGGGCCCTCAAGTGGGCGAGACGATCGCCAGGAGCCGCGAGCAAGCGCTGCAACGGTTGAACTCCCGGATCAACGGCTCCGGGCCATCGACCAGCGAGAGGATGAGAGGCGAGGTCATCGTCACCTCCAACTCCTGCGCAAGACGGATCAGGTTCTGCGGCATGGCCGAAGGTGGCAGGGGGCTATGAGCCGAATTCCCAACGCGTGGCCGACGCCTGGAAATCCGATTCGCTCCAGCCAAACGCCCGCTCCGGGCGGACCATCAGATTCAGCGTCGCCCTGTCGGCGAGGTCAGGGAGAAGCATGTACTTGGACTCATAGGCCCCCGCATAGTCGCGAAGCAGACCCGGATCGGTGACCTCGATCGCCATGCCTTCGAGGATGACGACCTCGTCACCGCTCTCGAGGTGAACAACGACGGAGGAATTCGCCGCCAGGTTCCTTCCCTTCTTCGAGTTCCGGTCTGTGCTGAAGAAGACCGCGCCCCCGAGCCAGACTCCCCAAACGGGCATGGCATGCGGCCTTCCGTCGGCGCTGGTGGTGGCGATCCAATAGTTGCGGGCGGCGGCGAGGCGCGCTTCGGCCCAGTCCCAGGGAAGCAAGCCCGGGCCTTCCTTTTCGGGCTTCAAGTCGTAGGAGCGAGGCATGAAGGGTCGGGAGGTCATCATTCGCATTGCGGTGGCCGGCGGAAGCCCGGCTTCCCACTCTAGGACAACTGGCCCGAGAAGGCAAGGCTTGGCTTCGCTTCGTTTGGCATGGCGAGCGGCGGGGGGTCCCTCGGCCGGTCGCCGGCCACGCACTGTCATGGCGACCGGCCCCCCGTCGAGCTCCGGGCGGAGGTGTTTCCCGGTGGGGTAGGGCGAAGCATTCGCCGGACGCGAGGTCTCTCCCGTTGAAGGTTTTGGCGAATGCTTCGCCCCTACGCATTCCGCCATTTGGCTGCGTCTTCCTCGCTCGCCTCTCGCCCTCCTAGT
>DATEAV010000276.1:0-12942 GCA_035288185.1 Anaerolineales bacterium
CGGTTGCCGCCGAAGGTGTTGGTGAGCAGGATGCGGGCACCTGCCTCCAGATACCCCTGATGGACGCCGCGCACCCGGTCGGGATGGTCGAGGTTCCAGCCCTCGGGCGGGTCGCCGAACTGCAGGCCGGCCTCAAACAGCATAGTGCCCATGGCCCCATCGGCTAGGATCACGTCGGTCGTATCGAGCAGGGTTTGCCAGGTGGTCATGGGGTCTCCAAGAGAACAAAGTGATCAGTGATCAGTGACTGGGCGCCGGGGCCCTCGGGCACCGCCGAGTGCATGGCCACTGATCACTGAGTAACTGATCACTGATCACCCGAATTCCCTCGCGCTTGGCGATCTTTCCCCCTCATGCCGCCTGCCCTCTTCGAATGGCCATGAGCTTCTTGGCCGTCTCGACGGCGACGGCCGCGTCGCGGCAGTAGGCATCGGCCTCGATCTCCTCGGCGAAGGCAGCATTGAGCGGCGCCCCGCCGACGAGAACAATCAGCTTTTCACGGATGCCCGTCTCCTTTAGGGACTTGATGACCACGCCCATATACGGCATGGTGGTGGTGAGGAGCGCGCTCATGCCGAGGATATCCGGCTCGTGCTCCTCGATGGCGGCGAGGAACCTCTCCCAGTCGACATTGATCCCCAGGTTGACCACCTTGAAGCCGGCGCCTTCCATCATCATCGCCACCAGGTTTTTCCCGATGTCGTGGATATCGCCCTTGACCGTGCCGATCACCATCGTTCCGACCTGCGGGGCGCCGGTCTCGGCCAGGAGGGGGCGCAAGATCTGCATCCCTGCTTTCATCGCCTTGGCGGCCATCAACACTTCGGGCACGAAGAGCACGCCGTCTCGGAAGTCGGCGCCCACAACGTCCATCCCGGCCACCAGGGCCTGGGTGAGCACTTCGTAGGGTTGAAGCCCGCGGGCGAGGAGCTCATTCGTCCCGGCCAGCACCTCATCGGCCAGGCCGTCGTAGAGGTCGTCCTGAATCTGCTCGATCAGTTCAGGCGTCGCCAGCTTGCTGAGATCGAGTTCATCCGCCATGTTGCCCTCGTGATCCTACGGGTTTCGCGCGCCGACGCTCTCGGGGTGCGGCTTTCTCATCCGAAGGCCGCGACGCCAGGATGTCTTCCAGGTGGGGGAAAGGATCGGAGGCGTGGGGGATAGCCATTGCCGAGACGAACTCATCCTGGAAGGCGGGCTCAGTGGCCGTCTGGACGTGGCGCACCCACCCGGCGAGCCGCTCTCCTTCGGCGCGCTGTTCATCGCTCAGGAGAGCGATCCGGGCCCCATCGCCGGCTGCGTTGCCCACAGCCGCCACGCGGTCAAGATCACAATCCGGGATCATTCCCAAGACCATCGCGTGGAGCGGGTCGATGTAGCTTCCAAATGCGCCGGCGAGCGAGATCCGGCCCACCTGCCTCACCCCGCGATGGGCCATCAGCAGCTTCACCCCGGCGTACAGAGCCGCCTTGGCCAGCTGAATGGCACGCACGTCGTTCTGCGTGACGACGATCTCGCTCCCGGTGGCCGTCTCCCGGGGGCCGGCGAGCAGGTATTCTCCGGTCCGCCCGTTCCAGCGCACACGGCTCGAACGCCGGGCGGCGGCTTCCTGGACGCGCCCGTCAGATGAGAGAATGCCGGTCAGAAACATCTCAGCCACGACCTCAATGATACCGCTTCCACAAATGCCGGTCGCTCGGGCCGCTTCGGGTATCGGGGGGCCGGCCTCGGCCGTCACCCAATCGTCCCATCCGATCACCCGGCAGCGCGGTTCGAGCGTCTCCGGATCGATCCGCACGCGTTCGATCGCCCCCGGCGCGGCCCGCTGCCCGTGCGTGATCTGGGCTCCTTCGAAGGCCGGGCCGGTGGGGCTCGAAGCGCAGAGCACCTCCTCGCGGTTGCCGAGGGAAATCTCGGCGTTCGTCCCGACGTCGATCACCAGCGACATCTCGTCGCGCTGGTGGGGCGCCTCGGCCAGCAAGACGGCCACGTGGTCGGCGCCCACGTGCCCGGCGATGCAAGGCAAGACGTGAAGACGCGCCGCCGGGTGGAAGGCGAGCCCCAGGTCGCGGGCCTTGAGATCATACGGCGAGGAGGAGGCAGGGGCGAAGGGGGCACCGCCCAGCTCCACAGGGTCGATCCCCAGGAAGAGATGCTGCATCACCGTGTTGCCCACAAGCACTACATCGAGGATGGCCTCCGCAGGCCGGCCGATGGAGGCGGCCGCCTTCTCGGCCAGATCCTGGATCGTGCGGATCACGGCGCGATGCATGCGGTCCACTCCCTGCGGCTCGGTCATCCCGTAGGAGACGCGGCTCATCAGGTCTTCGCCATAACGGACTTGGGGGTTCATGGCCGCTTCGGTGGCGAGCACGGCTCCGGTGCGCAGGTCGCAGAGATGGGCCACAACGGTCGTCGACCCGACGTCCACGGCCAGGCCGTAGGCGCCCTCGGCGTAGCCGGGCTCGACTCGGATCACCTCCCGCTCGCGCCAGACCGCCAGGGTGAGGCCACGCCGTCCATTCGCCAGGTAGGCTTCACGGCGGCGCAACGACGTCTGCAGCCCGCGCAGCGTGCGCAGGTCGATCGTCAGGTTCTCCAGCTTCCATTGATCGGCCGCGGCCTGCTGAAGGCGTTCCCAATCGCCTCGGTGATCGCCGAGGGTCGCCGCCTCCGTCTCGACGTACACCAGGCGGACGGCCGGGTGAACCTCGATGGCCCGCTCGGTCGCCGCCTTGGCGATGATTTGCTTGCGCGCCTGGCTCTCCTCGGGGACGGTGACCAGAAGGTCGCCGGTCACTTCGGCGGCGCAGGCCAGTCGTCGCCCCGCGATGCCGTTCTTCTCCAGGTATGCTCTTTCCACATCGCCGATCGGGGTGAGATGATCGGCCACAGAGGTCAGGGCATGCTTGGCGAACTGCCCCTCCTCAACGATCACCTGGCACTTGCCGCACGTCTGCCTTCCCCCGCAGATCGACTCGAGGTCAACGCCGAGCGAGCGGCAGGCGTCGAGCAGATTGGTGCCGCGAGCCACCGCGCCCCTGCGGCCGGAAGGCATCAGCACCAGTTGGAAGGTGTTGCTCCCCGAATCAGTCATTCAGAGTCCTCTCACCGCGGAGTTGGTAGAGATCGCCGAGGGTTGCTATGAATCTCCGCGTCCTCTGCGAACTCGGCGGTGAAATCCCTCAGCCCAGCAGGGCGATCATCGCCACCCCGCCGCCGACGAGCACCGCCCCGAGGATACGCATCCTCGTCCCGCCCTCTTTGAGAACCAGCACGCCGTAGGCCGCGCCCAGAACCACGCTCACCTCGCGCACCGCTCCAGCATAGGAGGCCGGCGTGCCCATCTGCATCGTGATCAACACGATGCCATAGGCCGCCAGGGTCAGGAATCCGGCGAGCGCCGTTCCGAGGCGCGACGAACGCAGCTCCCTTCGAAGCCCCTGCCAACCCACCTCCCGCCAGGTGATCGGCGTCACCCACAGGGTGGTGATGCACACGGCCAGATAGGTGTAAAGCAGGGGTGGGGCGTAGCCGATCCCCACTTTGTCGACGGCCGTGTAGATCGAAGTGCTCAGCCCCGCCAGCAGCGCCCAGCGCGGGCCGGGCCGGGCCAGGGCGCGCAGCGGCTCGCCCCAGGCGCCCAGGCGCGGCAGATTGATCAGGTAGAGGCCGAGGGCGATCAGCCCGATCCCCGCCGCCCCGCCCGGCCTCACCGGCTCGCGCAGGATCGCCGCCGACCAGATCAAGAGGAGCGCCGGCGCCGTACCGCGAGCCAGTGGATAGACGATCGAGAGATCGCTTCCGCGGTAGGCCTTGGCGATCGAGATGAAGTAGGAGGCCTCGAACACCGAGCTTAAGAGCAGCAGCGCCCAGCCGACCGGTGGGACCGACTGCCCGAAGAGAACGAGGATCGGCAAATAGAGGATGCAGGCCCAGAGCAGCATCCACCAGACAAAGGCGGCGCGGTCCTGCGCCTTCTTGAGGGCCACGTGAATGACGACGTGCAGGCAGGCCGACCCCAGGATGAGAAGCAGGCTGAGGGGCGTCATGCGCGCTACGATCGAAGCTGTTCGCCGTTCGGATCATAGAGGACATCCGCCGCCACCTCAGCCGGCACCATTTCTCCGAAGACATCCACCCGAAGAGCGGTCCCTTCTTTCGCCATTTCCACGGGGAGATACGCGTAGCCGATGTTCTTGCGCACAGTGTAGCCATAGCCGGCGCTGCGCAGCCGCCCGAGCACACGGCCGTCGTGGTGAACGGCTTCTCCCCCATAGATCGTCCGATACTCCTCGCCGCCGATCGTGAGAGTGCAGAGCTTCTGCCTGAGCCCCTGTTCCCGCACTTGCTGGAGGGCCTGGCGGCCGATGAAATCCCCCTTGCCCAGCCGGACGCAGAACCCGAGGCCCGCCTCGTAGGGGTTCTCCAGAACCGTGACGTCGGTGCTGAAGTATCGGTATCCTTTCTCCAGCCGCAGCGAATCGAGCACTCTGTAGCCGCCCGGGCGAATCCCGTGCGGCTTCCCCGCCGCCATCAGCGCGTCCCACACCTGAACCGCCCAGGCCGGATCCACGTAGAGTTCCCATCCCAGCTCGCCCACATAGGTGATGCGCTGGGCCAGAACGCGGGCCCCCCGAATCGCGATCTCTTTGGCGCGCATATAGGGCAAGGCTTCCTTGGAAATATCATCGGCGGTGACCGCCTGGAGCACATCCCGCGCCCGGGGCCCCCAGAGCCCGAGAGTGGTGAGCTCATCGGTGACATCGCGGATCTCCACCGGGCCATCCCCGGAGCGGACATTGGCACGGAGCCAGCCCTTGTCATTATCGATGAAGCCGGCACCGGTGATCAGGCGCAAGCGGTCCTCGGCCAGTCGCGTGATGGTGACATCAGCCAGGACCCCACCTTGCGGGGTAAGCAGCTGGGTGTAGACAACGGTGCCAACGGGCCGATCGATCCGATTATCCGCCAGGCGCTCGAGAAGCGGGAGCGCACCCGCGCCATGGATTTCGATCTTGCCGAAGGAGGTCATGTCGATCAGGCCGACCCGTTCGCGAAAGGCCCGGTGCTCCTCCCCGACTCGCTCGAAGAATGGCGGTTTCGCCCACCCCCACTCCCGCTGATCCGCCCCGGCGCGTCGCCAGGGAGCTCCAGGCTCGAAGTACTCGGGCCGTTCCCAGCCGTTCTTCTTGCCGAAGACGCACCCGAGGTCCTGAAGACGGCTGTGCACCGGGCTCACGCGTTTCGGCCGGGCAAACTCGTCCTGGTCGTAGGGATAACGTAGGAGGTAGTAGTACTTGTAGCACTCGCGCGCCATCTCGGCGGCGTAGATCGGATCGCGGTAGGTCTTGCTGAAGCGCCAGGCGTGGTAGGCGTGGACGTCGATCGAGGTCTTGCCCTCGATGATCCATTCGGCCATGACCTGACCGATCCCCCCGCCCCCGCCAAACCCGTTGAGGGAGAGCCCGGCCGCCACCCAGAAGCCGCCGATCCCTGGCATCGGCCCGAGGAGGGGATTGGCGTCGGGAGTGAGGGCGTCCGGGTGGCAGATCAGGCGCACGATTTCAGCACGGTCGAGGAACGGAAAACGCCGAATGGCGCCTTCCATCAGCTGCTCGAAACGTCCGAAGTCGGGCGGGAGCGCCCGGGCGGCGTGATCCCACGGCACACCGTCGATCCAGCGCGCGGCGGGGTTGGGCTCATAGCCTCCGAAGACCACCCCGCCCGACTCGGCCCGACCATAGACGAGGTTGTCGGGGTCACGAAAGCACGGCATGTCGTGGGGCAGCTCATATCCGGGGACGGCCTTGAGGGCGACGTGTTGATGGTCGATCGGGGTGGAGGGGGTAAAGGCACCCACCATCGCCGCCACCTGGGGCGCCCAGATGCCGGCGGCGTTGATGACGATCTCAGCCCGGATCTCTCCCTGGTTGGTGATCACCTTCCGCACTTCACCCTGCGGGGAGAGCTCGATGCCGGTGACCAGAACGCCGGTGTGGATCGTGGCCCCCAGCTGGCGGGCGGCGTTGGCCACCGCGTGAGTGGTCTGGTGCGGATCAAGGTGGCCGTCGCGGGGGATGTAGACCGCGCCGTAGAGGCTCTCGCTCGAGATGGCGGGCATGAGCCGCCGCGCCTCATCGGGCGAGACGATTTCCGCTTCCAGGCCGATGCCGTGAGCGCGGCTGACGGCGCGCTGCAGATCCTGGAGCTGTTCCTTCGATGAGGCCAGGCGCAGGCTTCCCACGTGCTGGAAGACGCCGAGCTGACTGTAGAGCTCAATCGAGTACTTGCGGAAGCGCATCATGGTCGGCGAGACGTTGAACATCGTCACCAGCCCGGCTGCCTGGCAAGTGGAGCCGCTGGTGAGCTCGTGCTTTTCGAGAAGGACGACGTCGCTCCAGCCGGCCTTGGCCAGATGGTAGAGGATGCTGCAGCCAGTGATCCCCCCACCGATGATGACGACACGAGCCTGGTCCTTCATTCCGTGCTCCCCATAGTGTGAAGTTGCCGCGGCCTAGCCGGGTTCTCCCACCGATTCATGCCGGCGGCGCCGCTCCGCACGACCCGCCCGCGCCGAGGGCGCCTGGCGCGTCCAGCCCTCCGGCGGGACGAGCTCTCCGGCAACCATCCCGGCAAACTCGGCCCGGATGCGGGAATCCACGTCCGGCGAGAACGTCGCCCGGCTCTCCCGGGTGAGAATCTCGCGCGCCAGGTGCATGGCGCGCGCCTGCGAGTCGGTCCGGCCTTTCTCCAACCAGAGGCCACGCGGGTCGCGGTCGGCCACATCGGGAAGCAGTCCGGTTGTTCGCATCCGATCGACGGTGTGTTGCTGGTCCATAAACATCCCCGTCGGCCCCACCCGGGCGATCAGGTCGAGGGCCAGGTTTTCTTCACTGAATTCCAGCCCGCGCCTCACCTTCTTGAGCATCAGGGCGATCTCGTTGTCGATGACGGCCTTGGCGAAGTCGAAGGACATCAAGGCGTCGAGCAGGCCGCCCATGTTGAACATGTGCACATCGCCCAGCAAGCCGGCCAGGGTCGACATGCCCGTTTCGTAGCCGGACTGGGCGTCGTTGACTTTGGAGTTGGTCAGGCCGATATAGCCGCCGCTGGGAACGTTGTAATAGCGGGCCATCTGCCCGACGCCCATCATCAGAATACCGGTCTCGATCGCACCCGGCACGTAGGCGCCGCTGCGTGTATCTGCCACGGTGGGCAGGCTGGCATAGATGGTGGCCTTCCCGGGATCGATCATCTGCTCCAATACCGCTGCGGCCAGAAACTCCGCGTTGCCCTGAGCCAGGGTGCCCAGCAGGGTGAGCGGCGCGGTGAGTCCCGCATTGGGGACGATGGTGGCATAGCAGGGTAGATGGCGCTCGGTGAAGGTGATCAGGTTTTCGGTGGAATCGAAATCCATGGTTAGGGGCGAGACCACGGGGCAATAGTGATGGGTGATGAAGGGACGTTCCCGGTAGGCGGCCTCGCTCCCGGCGATCAGGTAGGCCAGGCGCAGGATCTTTTCCGTATCGTCGGGCGGCCCGCTGCCCCGCACCGGCTTGCGACAGTACTTGAGCGCGACGTAGAAGCGGGTGGCGCTGAAGAGCCCGGGAGGGGCGTCATCAGCCAGGGTGGAGATGGAGAAAACGTCGTAGCCGGAGAGCTGGTCGATGAGGAAGGCAATGCGCGCCAGGTCGTCGGAGCGAGCGCGGCGCTCATGGCCCGTGACGGGGTCGACGATATTGGGCGCCGAGCTGCCGGTGACAATCACCGGGCTGTCGTCGGGGATGGTGCGGTCGAACTGCGGATCCCGCCCGCGGAACGTGAACTTCGCCGGGATCGAGGCACGAAATTCCTCCACAACAGCCCGCGGGAAGCGCACGATCTGCGTCTCCGAGTCGATCTGGCAGCCGTGTCGGGCGAAGATGCGTCGGGCCTTCTCGTTGCGGACCAGGAGGCCGACCCGCTCCAGGATCTCGAGGGAGGCCTCGTGGACGCGCTGCACCTGCTCGGGCGTGAGTAGCCTGGCGGTCTCGGCAATCATGCCTTCCCATCCTTGCCGTTCCGCGTCTGCGGCCCGGCCCACGTGGCGCCCAGGCTGGGGTCCCAGGGCGCGATCTCGGTGACAAAGCGGAAGCGGTCCCCGCGGTAGAGATCCAGGCCGCGCTCCACGGGCTCACCCCGGGCGTCGAAAGAGAGGCGCCGTTCCAGCATCAGGGGCGCGCCGGCCTCAATTGCCAGAAGCCCGGCTTCGAAGCCGCCGGCCACGACGGGCTCCAAGCTCTGGCGGGCGCGTTGGATCACCACCCGATACTCGGTTTCCAGGACCTCATACAGGGAACGGGCCTCCAGATCAAAACGGCGCAGCCCCGGAAAGCGGCGAACGGAGAGGGTATAGCTTTCCAGGAGCACCGGCTCCTGGTTGAGGGTGCGCAGGCGGAGGAGGTCGTAGACGGGGGCCGAAGTCGGCAGGCGCATTTCGCGGGCAAGAGAGGCCTCGGCCGGCCGCTCTTCCAGGGAGACGAGGCGGATGCCGGGGGTGAAGCCGCGCCGCCGCATCCCATGAGTAAAGGAGACGAGCCGATCCGCCTGGCGCTCGATCTTCGGCGCAGCAACATAGGTGCCTTTCCCCTGACGGCGGGTGAGAAGCCCCTGGCCCTCGAGGGCGCGCAGCGCGCGGCGCAGGGTGAGGCGGTTGACGCCGAGCATCTCGCTCAAGGCGCGCTCGGGGGGAAGGCGGTCCCCCGGAACGAGCTCTCCCGTCTCGATCCGGTCGAGCAGTCCCTCGGCGATCTGGAGATAAAGGGGGGCGGCAGCAGCCAATCGGCTGGCAGGCGGCTCAAGCGTGAACATGGCGGGCACCCGTTAGGGCTCCTGCGCCGGAATCGGAGTCGGAGTGAGGATCATCTCACCGGTCTCCAGGTCAAGGCTCCAGCCGGTGACGGTCAAGCGGTCTTCCAGGTACACCGTGTGTTCGTCGATCCACTGGATCCGGTAGAAGATGCGCGGATCATCGTGAAGCAGGACCTCCTGGGTGCGGCTGCGCAGGTTGAGCAACACGAGGTCGGTGCGGGCTTCCTCCCAGCTGAAGCCCCATGTGACCAGCAGCACCAGCGCCGAGCCATCCGGCGACCAGGTGATGCCCCCCGCTTGGGCGAGCGTCCCGGACAACTCCCACTGGAATTCCTCCTCGGTGCCCAGGTCCCGCACGATGAGCAGTTCCGCTTCTCCTTCATTGCGGATATACGCCAGTTGGGCCGAATCGGGGGATATCGAGAAGGCCTGCAATTCACCCTCGCCGGCAAGGATTTTCGTCACCTGGCCATCGCCGAGATCCAGACGCTGCAAGCCGGATCCGTCCGTGTAGAGCACGAACCCGTCGACGAGCGGGATCAAGGTGAAGTACAGATAGCGGCCGTCGACGGACCAGTGGACCGGCCTCAGCATGACCTCGAACCATCCCTCCCCGTCGGATCCCACTTCCCAGGCAACGGACTCGTCAGCGCGTTCCACCTGCATCCAGATCGGGGGCTCGTAACCGAAGGCGCTGGCAGTCCACTGTCCATCGGGTGAGAGCTCGACGAAGTCGGGCTCGGGGACAAACGCGGCCCGCGCGGGCGTCGGCGCGGCCGGCTCCGGAGTGTTCACTGGGGTCGTACTTGTCGGCTGTTGAGTTCCCGGAGGGCTGCTCTGGGGTTGGGCCGTTCGCGCCGGCGTCACCGAGCCGGGGAAGTTGCACGCCGAAGCCAGGATGGCTACCGGGAGAAGCATCGCCCATCGGGCGGCCAATCGGCTGGCAGGCGGCTCAAGGCTGAACATGGCAGGCACCCAGGCTCGGTGGAGCGCAGTTGGGGTAATGGTATACACCAATCGGCCTAACGATAGCACAACCGGCAGTGGCTGTCAAAGCGGGCTCGTCGTGCGCCTGGACGATTCCCCCGCGTGGACCCTTCTCTCACCCTCGGGGACTGAGAAAGGGATTGTGTGCCTCGGGGCCCGAAGGCTCTTGGTCTTCGCGTAAGAGGCCAAGCGTGCCCTAGCCCGCTTGTATCACCTCCAGGTTTTCAACCTCGGCCTGAGGGTTGATGGTGAGCACATTCTCTTTCAAGTCGCCGAGGTGATCCCTAATCTGCACCATCTCGATCCCGGACGGCGCATAGACCGTGAATAATGCCCGCGTGGTTGAGGATGTGATCCTCGAGCGATGGCCGGGACCATAGATGACACTCGATAGGACTCCTTCTTCATCCTGAATGAACATGTCGCCCGGCTTCAAGGCTCGCGTCTCCTCGCCAAGCGTGACATAGCTCTCGCTGCCAGCGGCAACGTCTACGGACATCTGCCCGTGCACGGAATCGAGATCATGGCCGGCAGTCAGCAGTAGGTTCTTTAGCTCGGCCATGAACATCGCCTCGATGAGCGCCGCAACGCCAGGGATGGCTCTCCCCTTGAAGACGACCGATTCTAGTTGGAGCTGCACGTGATAGGTCTTCCCAAACCGCCTGTAGTATGCGACGTAGGGCTGGAGCAGAGGCAGCGACTTGAGCTCGGTGCGGCTAAGCGAGCCATAGCGGCCCCGCAAGAGGGATTCTAGATCCTCCTTTCGGGCATCGAGCGAGGGGCTCCTCGGGGGATTGGCAACACCGTGCATCACGAGGATCCCAACGATTGCGCCCGGGTAGGTTGCCTTCCACTTCTCAGAACCACTAAGCAAGAGGTCGCCTCCATCTCGCGCGGCTGGCGTAGTCACCCAGCTCCGCGCCGCAAATACGCCAAGACGCCATGTCGACTGGCTTCGCCGAGGGGGCGGGGCATGATCCCATTCTCACCGCCCCACCCTTGCGCCCCCTACCGGCCCAATGTCTCCCGCAGGAAGTCCGTTGTGCGCCGCCATGCCAGCTTCGCCGCGGCGGCATGGTAGGCATCCGTCCGGTCCGACTCAAAGAACCAGTGCCCCGTCTTGGCGTAGGCTTGGAAGGTGACAGGCCTGCCGGCCTTGCGCAGCGCCTTCTCCAGAGTCTTCACGCCCGAGGCAGCTACCCAATCGTCCGTCTCCGCGAAGTGCCCAAGGTAAGCCGCCTTGGCCTTGGTGTAGTCCCCACCCTTCGTCCCATAGAAAACCACCACGGCCCGGATGTCCTTTGGCCGATCGAGCGATAGGCCCAGGCCGTAGTAGGCGCCCAGCGAGAATCCGATCACCCCCAGCCCCTCGCCCGCCCCTGCTTCCTGCCCGCGGAGGTATTCGATCGCATCGGCGAGGTCCCGTTCGGCCTGTTTCGGCTTCAACTGAGATCGAAGCCGCTTGGCTTCCTCGATGCTCGTCGCCGTCATCCCATGATATAGGTCCGGCGCAAAGACGACGTATCCCTCCCGGGCAAGCCGCTTGCAGAGCCTCCGAAAGAAGCCGTTCAGCCCCCACCAGGCATGGATAAGGACCACACCCGCTCCGCGTCCGCTCGCGGGCAGCTCGAGCGCGCCTTCGGGAATGGATCTGCTCATCATGCCTCCCTTTGGCCTCAATGGATGCGATTCCGGCGAGGCCATCTCCTCGGTCGGCTGCTCCAAGCAGGAAAGGCCTCCGGGCGCGCCGGGGCCTCTTCCCAAGAGCCGGAGCCCAGCTTTGAATACGGGAATCCGCCGGCCTGCGATCCGCCGCGGTTGAGCGGCGCGTCTACGGCTGAGGCGATTCCCTCATGGGATGGTCCCGAAAGAACGCCCACAGGATTTCGCTGGCATTGATGTCGGAGACGGACTCGCCCAGCAGCGGCAAAGCGGGGCCGCCGGGCCAGGCGTGCGCCTGGCCCTGGATCCAGTACAGCACAACGTCCGCATCGTCCTGGCAACCCCTGTAGCGAATGCCACCGGCATTGCCGGCCGGTGGCAACGGCTCCGCGGGCATGCGGCAGCCGTTTCGCGCCGCCCATCGCTCAAGCCAGAGGTCGATCGCGTTGGCCGGCAAGGTCGGCTCTGGCTCGGTCGAGACGTTCATCAGCCTCAGAAACCAAGCGGGATAGGTGGCGCCGGCCAAGGGATTGGCGGAGCCAAAGAAAGCCATGATCGGGACGGGCCGGGAAGGAGCGCAGGCGTCCAGCATACCGGCGTCAAAGCCGTCGACCACTCCGACGGCAGCAACCTGGCCCGCCAGCCGACAGGCAATGCGATGAGTCATCTGGCCGCCGTTGGAGAACCCCGCGACGAAGATCCGGGAGCGATCGACGGAGGCAATCGCCGAAAGATCCGCAATCGCATCCCGGATGAACTGCACGTCATCCACCGAGGGGATATTCGCCCTTGGCCCGATGTTCCAGCGCAGGGGAAATGATGAGCCGTCCGGATAGACGACGATGAAGTTCTCTCGGTCGGCGACCGGCTCCCACACCGCCACAGACCGAAGACCAGCCGCGTTTCCCGCGAACCCGTGCAGTGCAAACACGACGGGGCTGGGGCGGCTTGGGTCATACCCGGCAGGTAGATAGAGCAAGTAGCATCGGCGCCGCCCGCCCGAGACGATGGCCCTGCTGGATATGCCCGCCTGCGCCGGGCCGGTCGATGGTGTCAGGCAGGCGAGCGAGGGGCCGGCTGAGGCGTAAGCGGCCACGGCCAGCAGCAGGCTCAGCCCGAGGAGGAATAGGAGGACGACTCGAATGACCCGCTGCCCAAACTTGGGCCTCATCAAGACCACCCGTGAGTGCCTGGAAGACTCCTTGGCCGACAGAGCGAGGTTATGCTTCGGACGAGCGCTGTCCCCCGAAGAACGCCTCCAGGGGAATCCGGCCCGCCCGGCCGGCCACGATCTCGCCTAGATACCGCATCAACGGAAGCTCGTCCTCCCGGAGCCGGCCGTCTTGCTCCATGCGAGGCAGCGCCCGGTTCACAACCCGGATGGCGTCGACGGATTCGAGAGTGACGCCGGCAAGCTCGTGGAGCGCCTCTTCGATCCCC
>DATEAV010000277.1:0-19767 GCA_035288185.1 Anaerolineales bacterium
GCGGCGTCCAGGGGGGCGACGGCCGCGCCTGTGACACGCGAGCGGGCCGCTGTCGGCGGCTGGCGGCGGGAAGCGCGTGACGATGCCAAGCGTCCTTCTGCAACCTCTTGGACGAAGGACCGAGATCGAAGCCGGGGAGACTCTCTTGGATGCGGCGCAGGCCGTCGGTGCCGGGCTGATTTCCTTGTGCGGGGGCGAGGGCTGGTGTCACTCCTGCCGCGTGCGGCTCATCGAAGGGGCTTTGAACCCGCCCACCGAGGCCGAGATCGAGGCGCTCGGCGACGGTGGTTGTGCCGAGGGCTACCGCTTGGCCTGCAGGGCGATTCCATGGGGTGAGGTACGGATTGAGATCCCCCCGGATTCTCTCTCGGCGGGCCAACGGCTGCAGCTCGAGGGCGCCGAGCCGATGGTGGCCGTTGAGCCCCACGTCGTTGCAGTCGATCTTCGACTTCAACCGCCCGATCTCGCGGACCCGCGCTCCGATGCGACGCGCTTGCTGGCGGGCCTCACGGCGCAGGGCCATTCGGTGACCTTGATCGGGTGGCCGGTCCTGCGTGAGCTTTCCTCCCGGCTGAGGGCAGCGGATTGGGCGTGCCGGGCTGCGCTGCGCGGCGGCGAGGTGGTGGCGGTGCTCCCACCGGGGGAGCGTCTGGCCGGGCTCGCCGTCGATCTCGGAACGACCAAGCTGGCGGCTTTCCTGATCGACCTGGCCTCTGGAAAGACGCTCGCGCTCGACGGAGCGATGAACCCGCAGATCGCTTATGGCGAGGACGTGATCAGCCGGATCGCCTACTGTGGGTCGACGCGCGACGGCCGGCGCAAACTCCAGGAGAGCGTGGTGGAGGCCCTCAACGGGCTTGTTCAGTCCCTCGCCGACGAATCCGGCGTGCGGCCAGAGGCGGTCGTGCAGGCCGTAGTCGTTGGAAACACGGCCATGCACCACCTCTTCGCCGGGCTTCCCGTCGAGCAACTCGGCCTCGCGCCCTATGTCCCTGTCGTTGCGAGCCGGCTTTCGGTCCCGGCGCGTGACCTGGGGCTGAGAATCTCGCCCGGTGCGGTTGTCGACTTTCTGCCCAACGTCGCGGGCTACGTGGGCGCCGATCATATCGCCGTCCTCCTGGCGAGCGATCTCTGGCGCCACGCGGGCACGGCCTGCGTTGCAGACATCGGCACCAACACCGAGATCACGCTGGCCGCTCGCGGCCGGCTCCTCACCTGTTCGTGTGCCTCCGGGCCCGCCTTCGAGGGCGCTCACATTCGCGACGGCATGCGCGCCGCTCCGGGCGCCATTGAGGGCGTTCGCATTCGGGACGGCCGTCCCCGCGTGGCGGCTGTCGGCGGCGGGCGCCCCGTCGGGTTATGCGGCTCGGGGATCCTCGATGCCGTGGCCGAGATGCGGGCCGCGGGGATCCTGGACGAGGGAGGCGCGATGCGCCCCGATGCGCCCGGCGTGCGGGCCCGCGACGGGAGCCTGGAATATCTCTTGGTGGAGGCTGGGGATACGGGGCATGGCAGCGAGATCGTCGTCTCCGTACGCGATGTTCGTGAGGTGCAGCTCGGCAAGGCGGCGATCCGCGCAGGCCTTGAAGCCCTGCTCACAGAGGCCCAGATCCAGGCCACCGATCTGGAGGCCTTCCTTCTCGCAGGCGCATTCGGCTCCTACATCCACGTCCCCAGTGCCATCCGGATTGGCATGCTGCCAGATCTTCCGCTCGAACGGTTCCGGCCCGTGGGCAACGCCGCCGGAGCGGGCGCCCGCCAGGCGCTCATTTCCCAGGCGAGTCTGGCGTCGACCGACGAGATCGCCGAGCGGATCGAGTACATCGAGCTCACCACGTACCCGGAATTCCAGGATCTCTTCCTGGCTTCGCTGAGGCTGTAGGAGGAATGGAGGCAGGCGCGGTGTCGAGCATCCTGATACGCGACGGCTACATTCTGACGCTTGACGAGGCAGGCCGCCGCCTGAAGGCCGACGTTCTGATCGAGGGCGATCGCATCCGCAAGATCGGATCGTCCCTCGATGCCGCTGCCGAGAAGGTGATCGACGCCGCGGGAATGCTTGTCTTGCCCGGGTTCGTGCAGGCCCATATTCACCTTTGCCAGAGCCTCCTACGTGGAAGAGCCGACGACGTCTCCCTCCTCGAGTGGCTCAACATCATCACCGATCTCGAGTCCTTTCACACCCCGGAGACTCTCTACGCCTCCGCTCGCCTTGGATTGGCCGAGACGATCAAAGCCGGAGCGACCTCGGTCATCGACATGGGCACGCTCCACCACCAGGACAGCATATTCCGCGCGATCGAGGAATCGGGGATTCGGGCTCAGGCCGGCAAGGCCATGATGGACCTCACCGACAACTTGCCCCCGGCTTTGCGCGAGACCACCGAGCAGTCCCTGCGAGAAAGCATGGACCTCCTTCACCGCTGGCATGGCAGAGCCAACGGCCGCATCCGTTACGGTTTCGCCCCACGCTGGCAGCTCTGGAACACCGAGGAGGCCCTGATCACGATCAAGCAGGAAGCCGACCGCCGCCCCGGCGTCGGCATCCACGGACACGCCGCGGAGATCCAGGACGAGGTGAGGCTGATGATCGCGCAGCGCGGCTCGCGCAACCTCAAGTACCTGGAGAAGATCGGCGTGGTGGGCCCGAATGTCCAGATGGCCCACTGCATCTGGCTCGACGACGAGGAGATGGACGTCCTGGCGGCCACCGGGACCCACGTCCTGCACTGCCCGTGCTGCAACGCCAAGCTGGGGTCTGGCATAGCCAAGGTGCCGGAAATGGTCGAGCGGGGAATCTCGGTGGCGCTGGGCTCCGACGGGGCGCCGAGCAACAACAACCTCGACATGTTCATAGAAATGCGCGTCGCCTCGCTCGTCCACAAGGCTCGGCTGGGCGCGGCCGCCTTTCCGGCCGAGAAGGTGCTGCGCCTGGCGACGAACGGCGGCGCCGCCGCCCTGGGCCTGGCGGAGGAGATCGGCTCCATCGAAGAGGGCAAGAAGGCCGATCTGATCTTGCTCGACGACGGGGGACTGCGCGCCGCGCCCCTGGCGGCCTTCGACGAAGACGACCCGGCCGGGCGGATCGTCTCAGCCTTCCAATCCGAGTCGGTCCGGACCAGCATCATCGATGGCCGAGTAGTGATGGAAGACCGGGAGCTCCAGACCATGGACGAGGCTGAAATCCTAGCCGACGCCCGCAATGCATGGCTCGATCTGCGCCGACGGAGAGCGGTGGGCTGAGGCAGGCAGAAGAGAAGCGGATGCGGAGCAACTGGCTGCCGGAGATCGTTCAGCGGTCCGAGACCGGGCCTTTCGTGCAGGAGCCCGAGTTCGACCGTTTGTTGACCCAAACGGTCCGGGCCCTTGTCCGGGAACACGGGCTGAAGTTCGATCCGCAGGATCTGGTTCCGTCGGATGACGGCCTGGCCGATAGGCTCTACCGCGCAGGAGTCGAGCTTCTGGCTCAGATGGGCGCCTACAACCAGAGCACGGAGCGGCGCATCCTGCTCTCCAGGGCCGAGATCGAAGAGGCGGTCGCTGCCGCCCCGTCCGCCGTTGTGCTTGGCGAAGGAAAAGATGCGGTCGTCGAGCGCCATCGCGGCGTGGAGAGCGAGATTCCATGCGTGATGCACAGCGGGCCCACGGGCACGCCATGCAGCGAGATGCTCCATCCTTTCATCCTCCAGTCGTGCGCCCAGGAGCCGCTCGTCGACTGTCTGGGCCACGGATCGGTGCCCTCCTATCTGGGCGAGGCGATCGTCGCCGGGTCGCCCCAGGAGATCCTCGCGGCGCGCCACCAGGCATCGCTCGCCCGCGAGGCCGTGCGGCGGGCGGGGCGCCCGGGCATGCACATCGAAGACAACGCCGTCTCCCTCACCTGCGCTGGGAAGATGGCCAGCCTGGATCCCGAAGCGGGTCTGCGCCCGTCGGACGGACTGCTCGTTGCGCAGATCCCGGAGCTCAAGACCAACTACGACCAGCTCTCCCGCGTGGCCCACTTGCGCTCACTGGGGATGCACATCGTCAACCTGATCACCCCGCTCGTCGGCGGGCTCGGCGGGGGGGCGGAGGGGACGGCCGTCGTCACCGTGGCCAGCCATCTCCTGGGGGCGCTGGCCTACTCGGCTTCCTACCACTTCATGGGACACATGCACCTGCTGCGCAGCATCAACACCGACCGAATGGGCCTGTGGATCCAGGCGGTCTCCGCTCAGGCACTGGCGCGCAACACCCCCCTGGTTGTCGTCAACGACATCTACGCCGCCTCCGGCCTGGGAACGACCGACTTGCTCTGGGAGGTCGCCGCCGGGGCGATCGTCGGAGCCGTCTGCGGGACGCACCAGCACGGGACGGGGGCGACCGCCGGAAGGGAGACCGATCACACTAGCGGTCTCGAAGCCCGCTTCCAGGCTCAAGTGGCGCACGCCGCCCTGGGCCGGAGCCGGCGGGAGGCCAACGGCCTGGTGCTCGAGTGCTTGCGCCACTACGAAGAGCATCTTGCGACCCCCAATCTTGGGCGGCCGTTCTCCGAGGTCTACGACGTCGAAACCCTCGAGCCCCGGCCGTGGTGGCTCGAGGCCTTCCACGAGGTGGGCGGCGCCCTCGACGGGCACGAGCTGGATGTTCATCATGCCTGGAGGAGAGTGCGACATGACCGATGAGCGGCTTGCGGCGCGGCTGAAAGATGCTCTGCGATCGGGCGACGCCTCAGCGGCCGAAACCGCTGCTCGCAAGGCGCTCGAGGCCCAGGCCGATCCGCTTGACCTGATCCGCAACGTGCTCGTCCCCACGCTGACGGAGGTGGGAAAGCAGTTCCAGGAGTTCGAGATCTTCCTGCCGGAGCTGATGGCGGCCGGCGATGCCGCCAAGGCCGCCACAGTCATCCTTGAGCAGGCCATCGCCGCGGCGGGGAAGGCTTCCTCCTCCCTCGGCACGGTCGTGCTAGGCACCGTGCAGAACGACGTCCATGACATCGGCAAGAATATTGTGAGCACGCTGCTCTCCTCGCATGGCTTCCGAGTCGTGGATATCGGGCGTGATGTGGCCCCCAGCGCCTTTCTGGAGGCCGCCCGCCGCGAGAAGGCTGAGATCGTTGCCATGTCGGCGCTAATGACCACCACGCGCCCGGCGGCGCAGAGCACCATCCGCCTCTTTGAGGAGGTTGAAGCGCGGGATGACTTCAAAATCATCGTCGGGGGCGGATCGATCGATGCGGCCTGGGCGAAGGCGATCGGCGCCGATGGCTACGCCCCCGACGCCGCCTCGGCCGTCGACCTGTGCCGGCGTCTCGTCGGGCGCTGAAGGAGGAGCCTGGGTGCTGAGCAACTGGCAGACCGAGATCGTCAAACGATCTGAAATCGGCCCCTACCTGCCAGAGGCCGAATTCGAGCGTGCCCTCACCCGGCTGGTGCCCGAGCTCGTCCGCAAGCATGGCATTCACTACGACCCGCAAGTGCTGATCCCCTCCGACGACGATATGGCCGACCGGCTCTATCAGGCGGGGATGGACCTCTTCCTCGAAATGGGCGCCTACAACATGAGCACCGAGCGCCGCATTCTATTCAGCCGCGGGGAGGTGGAGGAGGCGGTGGCGGCGGCGCCCTCGGCCGTGCGGCTCGGCGAGGGGAAGGACGCGGTTGTAATGTGTTGGCGGGGCGTGGAAAGCCAAGTCCCCTGCGTCGTCCACAGCGGCCCGACGGGCACTCCGTGCAGCGAGCGCTATCATCCGCTGATCCTTCAGTCGTGCGCGCAGGAGCCGCTCGTCGATTGCCTAGGTGCCGGGTCGGTCTCCACCTACATGGGAAGACCCATCATCCCCGGCTCGCCCCTCGAGATCCTGGGTGTGCAGCGCGATGCCGCTGCGGCGCGTGAAGCGGCGCGCCGTGCCGGCCGGCCGGGGATCCACATCAACGACGTCGCCTCCCCGCTTACGTGCGCTGGCAAGATGGCCGCCCTTCACCCCGCGTGGGGGCTGCGGCGTAGCGACGCGCTGCTCGTCTCGCAGCTGCCGGAGCTGAAGACCAACTATGATCAGCTCTCACGGGCGGCCTACCTCCAGGCGGCGGGGGTGCATATCGTTGACTTGATGACCCCGCTCGTCGGCGGCCTGGGTGGCGGCGCGGCCGGCACGGCAGTCGTAACCGTCGCGTGTCATCTCCTTGGCGTCATGCTGTATTCCCCCTCCTACCATATCTACGGGCACATGCACCTCCTGGAAAGCACCGACACCGACCGCATGGGCCTCTGGGTATACGCGGTCGGCGGCCAGGCGCTCGCCCGCAACACGCCGCTTCTCACAACCACCGCCGTCTACACCCAGGCCGGGCTGGGGACGGAAGAGGTGCTCTGGGAGATCGCCGCTGGCACGCTGGCCGGCACGGTGGCGGGGATGCACCACAACGGCGTGGGCGCCACGGGGGGATCGACGCCGGATCACACGAGCGGGCTCGAGCACCGCTTCTACGCCCAGGTGGCGCACGCCTCGCTGGGCGTTTCCCGCCAGACTGCAAATGGCCTGGTGCTCGAGATCCTCCGGCACTACGAAGGCTCGCACAAGGATCCACCGCCGGGAGTGCCTTTCCCCCAACTTTACGAGATCGAAACCCTCGAGCCGCTTGGGCCTTGGCTCGATCTCCACCAGCGTGTGCTCGATGAGCTTGCCGCCATGGGCCTCGATGTCCACGGGGCATGGAGGAAGGTGCGCCGTGAGCGAGGCCTTTGAGGCGCTGGAGAGGGCCATCCGAGGGGGCGACGTGGCTGCCGGCGCGGCCGAGGCCGCCCGCATGGTGCAGGCGGGCCGCTCACCGAAGGAGATCTTCCGCGACTGCATCGAGCCGACGCTGGCCGATATCGGCGACCGCTTCAGCCGGCTGGAGCTCTTCCTGCCCGAGATGATGGAAGCGGCCGATGTGGTCAAGGCCGTGCAAGAAGCCCTGCGGCCACACCTGGCAGCCGATCCCTCCTTGCGGACGAGCAAGGGCAAGATCGTGATCTGCACCGTCTCGGGAGACCTGCACGACATCGGCAAGAACATTGTGCGGGCGATGCTGGAAGTGAACGGGTTCGAGGTGCGCGACCTGGGAGTGGACGTCAGCCCCGCGGCGGCAGTCGACGCCGCTCGCGAGACCGGAGCCGACATCCTGGCCCTCTCGGCGCTCATGCTTCCTTCGCTGCCCTACATGCGCGATGCCATCGACATGGTCAGGCAAAATGAGACCCTGCGCCTCCGATTGAAGGTGCTCGTGGGCGGGGGGCCGGTGAGCCGCGATTGGGCGAGGGCGGCCGGGGCGGATGGCTACGGCGACGATGCCATCGAAGCCGTTCGTGAGGCGCGGGCGTTGATGGGGACGGCAGAGTGAGCTCGAGCCTGATGCTTGGCCGACTCGACGACGTGGTCGAGCGAAGCCTCCGTGGACCGAGCCTCGAGGAGGAGGCCTTCAACCGGCTGGTGGTGCAGGGGATCCGGCGTGTGGTGCGCGAGTATGAGATCCGCCCGGAGAAGGGTGTGCTTGTCAGCCACGAAGAGGCGCTGATCGATCGGGTCTGGCAGGCGGCGCTTGATTTCCTCGCCGGCTGCGGGGTGTATTGCCAATCCACCGGGCGGGTGATTCGGTTTGGTCGCGAGGAAATCGAAGCCCTGCTTCACGAGGCGCCGGCCGAGATCTGGATGGGGGAGGGGTCTGACGCCCGCTTGGAGCGCTGCCGCAGCGTGGAAGACCCGCGGCCCCCGCTCAATATGGGATCCTCGATCGGCTCACCCGTGAGCGAGGAGCTCTTTGTGCCAGTGATGGTGAGCTATGCGCAGGAACCTCTGGTGGATGTCACCTGCGGCCCGAGCCTCATGACCGTACGCGGCCGCGAGATCCGCAGCGGTTCGCCGCTTGAGATCCAGGCGGCGTGGAGGGAGGTCGAGGGGATGAGGGAGGCGCTTGCCCGCGCCGGCCGGCCGGGCATGGCTTGGACCGGGATGATGCTGAGCATGACCCAGGCCGGCCAACTCTCGGCTGCAGGCCCGCTCGGGCTGCGCGCCTCCGACCTGCACACCTTCGGCGTGATCTCTGAGCTGAAGACGAATTTCGATATCCTCAACAAGCTCACGCACACCCTCCACATCGGCGGCATCGTCGATCCCTATGCCAATCCGATCTACGGCGGCCTGGCGGGCGGGGCCGAGGGCATGGCCGTCATGATCACAGCCGCTATGCTGGCCCTTAGCGTCATCTTCATGGCGACGTGTGTCGGGTCATCCCCCACCCATCCCTTCCATTTCAATGACACCGGGCCTGAGCTGCTGATGGCATCGAGCCTGGCCTTCCAGGCGCTTGCGCGCCACACCCATTTGATGACCAATCTCACCGTCACGCCTGTGGGTGGGCCGGGGACGGAGACGCTCCTTTATGAGTGCATCGCCTTCACCGTGCTGAGCACGGTCTCCGGGGCGAGCCGGATCCTGGGCCCGAGGTCGGCGACGGGGTCGATCCCAAATCACTTCAGCGGGCTTGAGGCGCGCTTCAATGGCGAGGTCATGCGCGCAGCGTCCCGCCTGAGACGGAACGAGGCCGAGGAAATCGTGCGGCGGGCGCTCACAAAGTACGAGAGCGACCTCGATCGCAAGCCGTACGGCAAACCGTTCCCAGAGGTCTACGACGTCGAAACGGCCCAACCCCGTCCGGAGTGGCTGCGGATCGTGGATGCCGTTCGGGAGGAGGCCGTCGGTTGGGGATTGGGCCTGGACGGCGTGGGCACAGAGTAGCGGAGGGGAGAAGGACGCCGGCTGGCTGGGCCATGGCCCACGCAAATGCGCCGGATCCCGCAGGGCCGAGTCTCGGCCGATCGTCCCGCCACTGGCTACCGCCGGCTTGAAGACCGGGCCTAGGGTGACCGGCCGTTGAAGGTTCGAAAAGGAGGTGGCAGGAGAGTGACGCTTGCTGTTCTCGCGCCTTCCGAAAACGCAAAATGGGAGGAACCGCCATGTTTCGCAAGGTCCGATGGGTTCTTGTTGTTGTGATCCTGGCGGCGGTGATCGCCGCCTGCGGGGGAGCCGAGGAGGAAGGCGGGGGCGAGGCTGTAGAGGCGCCCGCTCAACTGCGACTCGCCATCATCACCTGCTGCGGCATCGAGTCCATGTGGGACGCCTCATTCTTCCAGTCCCTGGAGAGGGTGAAGGAAGAGGCGCCTCACGGCCTGACGATCACCTGGGATTGGACCGACGGCGTCTGGGGGGACGACGCCGAGCGGGTGATGCGAGAGTACGCCCAGACGGGGGAGTATGACATCATCTGGGCCACCTCATCGTATTCCGATCAGGCCGCCAACCTGCGAGAGGAGTTCCCCGAGACGATGTTCGTCTACCACGGCTCGGGCAACACTGGCCTGGGAGGCAACGCCTACTGGCTCTACATGCGCGTCCATGAGGCCTCCTATCTGCTCGGGAGATTGGCCGGGCAGCTCACCGAAACCGACCGGGTCGGCTCCGTGGGGACCTTCGCCTACGACGACGTCAACGACGAGCTCAATGCGTTCTTCCAGGGGGCGCGGGACGTCAACCCCGACGTCCAGGTGACCGTCTCGTTCATCGAGTCCTGGTATGACCCGGTGTTGGGGGCGGAGGCCACCAACGCGCAGGCCGCGGCCGGCGTCGACTGGATGCTCCAGCTTGGGGACGGGTGGGAGGCGTGCGTCTCCAACGATATCATGTGCTTCGGCAACTTCGGCGACCAGAACTTCCTGGCGCCGGAGAACGTCCCCGCCAGTACAATGGCACTCTGGGATCCAGGCATCCGGTGGCTGATCGACGAGTGGTGGGCGCACGTGGCCGAAGGACAGCCCTGGAATGGCAACACCGAGCCGAGGTGGTTCTCGATGGCCGAGGGTGGGTCTGATATTACGACGATCAGCACACTGGGTGGGCGAATCCCTCAAGACGTGATCGACGACGTCATGGCCACACGAGAGCAGATCCTGAGCGGGGAGGTGGAGGTTCCGCTCAACATCGAAGTGCCTCAGTCCGACACTTAGCGTCCGGGTGGGGCAACCGACAGACCGAAGGCGGGGGTGCCCTCGTGGGGTGGGAGTGGGGGGAGGGCACCTCCGTCGCCGGGCGTATCGCCCGGCCTAGTTAGGATCAACCTTGAGGCGGTGGATGGAACCGCTCCTGCGCGTCGAAGGTCTCAGCAAGCGCTTCCCCCAGGTCGTCGCTAACGACGATCTCTCTCTGGATGTCCGGCGGGGCGAGATCCACTGCTTGCTGGGGGAGAACGGCGCCGGCAAGACGACTCTGGCTGAGTGCCTGTATGGATTCTTCAAGCCGGACGCAGGCCGCATCTTCTTCCGCGGCCAGCCTGTCCGGCTCTCCTCGCCCAGCGATGCGATCGCTCTTGGAATCGGCATGGTCCATCAGCACTTCGTCCTCGTGCCGCCCCTGACCGTTGTCGAGAACGTGGTGGCCGGGACGCCCAGCGCCGGGGTCCTGCTCGATCTGGCGGGAGCCAAACGCGATCTTGAAACGCTCTGCCGCAAGTACGGTGTGGATCTCGATCTGGAAGCTCGCGTGTGGCAGCTTTCAGTCGGCAAGCAACAGTGGGTGGAGATTCTCAAGGCCCTCTACGTCGGCTCGGAACTCCTGATCCTGGACGAGCCGACCGCCGTTCTGACCCCGCAGGAGACGGACCGGTTCTTCGCCACGCTCAGGCAGATGACCCGCGAGGGGCTCTCGATCCTGCTCATCACCCACAAGCTGAACGAGGTGATGCAGGTCTCCGACCGCGTGACCGTCCTGCGCAAGGGAAGACTCGTGGCGACGGTGCAGACGGCGGAGGTGACCCCAGCTGATCTGGCCCGGATGATGGTGGGCCGTGAAGTGGTCTTCCGCATCGAGAGAGAAGCGATTCATCGAGGCGAGGCCGTGCTCGAAGTTGAGGGGCTGCGCGCGCTCGATGACAAGGGGCAGCCGGCGCTGCGAGGCGTCTCGTTCAACCTGCACCGGCGCGAGATTCTGGGGGTTGCGGGAATCGCCGGCAATGGCCAGAAGGAGCTTTTCGAGGTGTTGGCCGGCATCCGCAGGGCGGGACAGGGGCAGGTGCGGCTCCAGGGAGCCAGCATCCTCAACCGGTCGCCGGGGGAGATCATGGCCCGGGGCGTGGGGCACATCCCTGAGGATCGCATCCACGAAGGGCTGATTCCCGATTTCAGCGTGGCGGAAAACCTGGTGCTCGGCCAACAGCGCTCGCCTCTCTACCGGCGAGGGCCGTTCCTGGATCCGGAGCGCATCGCCAAATTCGCCCGCACCTGTGTCTCATCCTTCGATATCGCCACTCCCACGGTCCGTCACCCCGCCCGGTTCCTCTCGGGAGGCAACTTGCAGAAGGTGATCCTGGCTCGTGAGTTCGGCCAATGCCCGCAATGCCTGCTGGCCAACCAGCCCACCCGGGGACTGGATGTCGGGGTGATCGAGTATGTCCACCGCCGGCTGCTTGAGAAGCGGGCCGAGGGGGTGGGAATCCTGCTTGCCTCGGAGGATCTGGAGGAGATCCTCAGTCTCTCCGACCGAGTCGCCGTGCTTTTCAAGGGACAGATCATGGGGATCTTCGAATCGTCGCAGGCCAGCCTGGAGGAGATCGGCCTGCTCATGGCCGGGGTGAGGGGGGAGACGGCATGACTGGCACGCGCCGCGGTCTCCGCTTCCCCTATCGGCTGGAGCGGCGAAGCGACGTCGGCCGCTGGGCGCAGCTGGCCTGGCTGATCGTCGCCATTGTCGCCGCCCTGATCGCCTCTGGCCTACTTCTCCTCACCGCCGGCGCGGACGTCGTCGAGGCGTTCGGGGCGCTCTTCGGAGGGGGCTTCGGGGGTTGGCGCGAGATCCTGGAGACTCTTGTCCGGGCGACGCCACTGATCCTCACCGGGCTGGCGGCGGCGTTGGCTTTCCGCGCCAAGGTGTGGAACATCGGCGGCGAGGGGCAGCTCTTCGCGGGCGCGATGGCCGGCTACTGGGCGTTCACGCTCTTTGCGGGTCTCCCTCCTGTGGCGCTCTTCCTGGTTGTCATCGCCGCCGCCGCTGCGGGAGGTGCGGCGGTGGGGTGGCTGGCAGCGCTGCTCAAGACTCGCTTCAACGTCGACGAGATTATCTCCACCGTCATGATGAACTACATCGTCATGTTCTTTCTCTCGCTGATGCTCTCGGGAGTCGGGCCGTGGCGCGAGCAGGGCTCCTACTACCAGCAGTCGGCGATGCTTCCGGAGAGCGCCCAATTCCTTGTCCTCCTGCCTCGCTCACGCTTGCACGTGGGGTTCTTGCTGGCCGTCCTGGCGGCCATGGCCATCCACATCCTCCTGACCAGGACCCCGCTTGGCTACGAGATTCGGGCGATCGGATTCAACCCAACCGCCGCCCGGTTCAAAGGGACGAACGTGCCCAAGGTGATGGCCGTTACGTTGGCGATCAGCGGCGCTCTGGCGGGCCTCGCCGGCGCGGGGGAGCTCTTCGGCCTTCAGCACCGCCTGGTGATGGATCTGTCCAACGGGCTTGGCTACACGGGGATCATCGTGGCGATGCTGGCCAATCTCCATCCGCTAGGCGTCGTCCTGGCGGCCATTCTCTTCGGGGGTCTGACCAATGGTGCCTTCCGCCTCCAGGTGGCCACGGGGGTTCCCTCCGCCTTCACCTTCGCCATCCAGGCCATCGTTCTCCTCTTTGTCATTAGCGCGTCGATCCTGTCCAGCTTCCGCGTCAGGACGGTGAGCGATGTGGACTGAGATCCTGCAGGGCGCCATTCTGGCCAGCATCTTCGCCTCGATGATCCGCCTGGCGACGCCGCTCCTTCTGGCGGCGATGGGGGAGATGATCGCCGAGCGATCGGGCGTGCTCAATCTGGGCGTCGAGGGCATGATGCTGATGGGCGCCTTCTCGGGGTTCATGGTCGCGTATTTCTCCGGCTCCATCTGGCTCGGCGTCTTGGGGGCGATGCTCACCGGAGGGCTGATGGGGCTCATCATGGCGTTCATGGCCATTACCCTCAAGGTGGAGCAAATCGTCACCGGAATGGCGCTCAACCTGCTCGGCTCGGGCGTCTCGCTCTTCTGGCACCGCCTGCTCTTCAATAAGACCGAAGAGGTGAACGTCGCCACGATCCAGATCTTCCAGCCCCTCCGTATCCCGGGCCTCTCCGACATTCCCTATCTGGGGGAAGTCTTCTTCTCCCATCGCTGGCTCACCTACCTGGCCTTCGCCCTGGTACCGATGATCTGGTTCTTCCTGTACCGGACCAAGTATGGATTGGAGATCCGCTGCGTTGGTGAAAACCCTCGAGCGATCGACGTCCGTGGAGTGAACGTTGCACGGCTGCAGTACCTGGCGACGATCTTTGGGGGGCTGATGGCCGGCGTGGCTGGTTCGTTTTTGACGCTGGCCGCCTCGCCGCGTTTCGTGCCGGAAATCTCGGCCGGCCGCGGCTGGTTGGCCATCGTGATCGTAATTGCGGGCAACTGGATGCCGTGGCGGATCATGTTCGCGGCTCTGCTCTTCGCGTTCCTGGACGCATTCCAGCTGCACGTGCAGGGCGTAGGCGTGCTGATCCCCTACCAGATCCTGTTGGCGATTCCGTATGTCTTCGCCATTCTGGCGATGATGGGCAGCCGGGCGCGCTCGGAGGCACCCCGGCACCTGGGCGTGCCCTACTTGCGGGAGTGACGCCCCCCAGACGGGATGGCCCCATGGGCAAGACGCTCTTTTCGCACTGCCGCTACCTGATCATGCGCGCCGCCCCCGGTGGAGTGGTGGAAGATGGCGCCGTTCTGGCCGACGGAGCTTGGATCGCCGCCGTCGGTGAATCGGCTGATCTCGATTCGCGTTTCGCGGACGATCTCGGCATTGAGAGAATCGACTGCCGGGACAAGATCGTGATGCCTGGGCTTGTGGACGCCCACAACCATGTCGGGGAGGCGCATGCCCTGCTGGCCTTCGGATGGCTGGGATCGCCGATCACCGGCCTGCCGGACGCCCTCGAGCGAGTCTACTGGCCGGCTGACGCCTGGCTCACCGAAGAGAGCGCCTACGATCTCACCCTCTTCGGGCTGGTGAACCTCCTGAAGCACGGCGCCACAACCCACGCCAATGCCATGCCCCACCCAGACGCGGCCTACCAGGCGACCGCCGATGCGGGCGCCCGTGCCGCGATCCACCCGCAGATGGTCGGCACGGTGAGCATACCGGCCGGTTTCGGCGAAGCGGAACACCTGGCCCTGGCCGAGCGGGCTCTGCGCGCCTACCATGGCGCGCTCCATGGGCGCATCCGAGTCGGAGTGCACCCGAATTGCACGTTCAACTCCTCCGAGGCGCTGCTGAAGCGGGCGCTAGAACTGGCCCTTGAGTATGGCGCGCAGTTCGCCACGCACATCGCCGAGTCGCCGGACGAGAAGGAACGCAGCGATGCCCTGTGGGCGGATGAGGGCGGGCTGATCGCCCACCTGCGCCGGGCCGGCCTGCTCACGCCGCAAACGCTCCTCTTCCACGGGACTCTCCTCAGCGAGCCGGAGATCGACGTCCTGGCGGAGGAAGACGTCGCCCTTGTCCACTGCCCTGCCACCAACGCCCTCTTCGGCGGATGCGCCTATGTGCCCTACATGCTCGAGAAGGGGCTGCGCGTCGGGCTGGGCACGGACTGCGCCACCCACAACCTCTTCGCCGTGATGCTCTCGGTCTCCCAACATCACAACATCATGCCTCGCCGCCTGCGCCGCCTCGAACCCTGGACGGCGCTGGCGCTGGCGACGTTGGGCGGCGCCCGGGCGCTCGCGTGGGAGGCCGAAATCGGTTCGCTCGAAGTGGGCAAGAAGGCCGACGTCATCACCATCGACCTGCGTGGCAACAGCGACCTCTTCCCACTAAGCCCCGAGGGGCTGCCCGATCTCCTCGCTCTCAACGGCGCCGGGACCGAGGCCTGCGATGTCATGGTGGACGGGGAGCTCCTGCGCCGCGAGGGGGCCTTCACCCGCATGGATGAGCAGGCTGTGATCGGACGGGGACAGGAGTGGTGCGACCGTTTCGCCTTTGATTACAGGGAGGCTCTGCGCTCCGGCAAACCCATGGTCAAGCGGTTGCAGGAGGACTTCCGGCGGGAATCGTGATCGTGCATTGCCGGATGGTGCCGGCGGCGGAAGCCATCTGCTCAGGGAGATACCGCATTCGGTCCGTGGGCCTCCGAGACGTCGGGCGCCGATCCGGAGTCGCCAGCCACCTGCTGAAGTCCAGCGGCATAGTCGCTGGCCTGGAGTACGCCGATGAATGATGAGCAGGAACTCCTTCGTCGTTTGAGGCAGGCGGTCATCGACGGCAGCAAGGAAAGGTCCGTCGCCGAGGCCCGGGCCGCTATCGAAGCCGGGATCGACCCTCTCACGTTGCTCAACGAGGGCCTCGTCGATGGAGCGGACGAGATCGGCGCAGCCTTTCAGGAAGGCAAGATCTTCCTGCCGGAGCTGATGCTTTCCGGCATCGCACTGAAGGCGGCAATGGCGATCGTCACTCCTTTGATCAAGGACAGGAATCTGCCAGGCCAGCGTGCCGTAAGCGGCACCGTGGTCATCGCCACGATCCAAACGGATGTTCACGACATTGGGAAGAACCTGGTTGCGTCGATGCTCTCTGCGGCCGGCTTTACCGTCCACGATCTCGGCGTGGATGTCCCACTGAACACGATCATAGGCAAGGCGAGCGAGGTGGACGCCGATATCATCGCCTGCTCCGCCTTGCTGACAACGTCGATGCCCTACATGCGCGATCTTGTAGGCGTGTTGGAGGCGACGGGGCTGCGGGAACGCTTCAAGGTCATGGTCGGCGGCGCGTCGATCACCCCCGCGCTCGCCGAGGAGATGCGCGCCGACGGAACCGCGGACGACGCCATTGGGGCGGTGGCGCTGGCCCGCAAGCTCCTGCGCGAGCGCCGGGGCTGAAGCGGCAGGGAGGGCGGTATGCGCCGATACTACGAGATCCTGGATCGAGCCAATCGGGGCCCCTATCTCACAGAAGAGCAATGGGATCTCGAGAAGGTGGCCATGACGACCCGGCACCTGGTTGAGAAGTACAAGCTCTCCTGGAACCCCTCATGCATTCTCCCTCGCGATGGGGCGCTGGCGGATGCGGTGTTCGAAGCGGGAATGGAGCTGGCAGAAAGCCTGGGCGTGTACTGCCGCGACACCAAGCGCGTCATCGAGTTCGACCCGCAGGAGTTGGAGGCGGGGCTGAGGCGCATGCCCCAGACCCTGACCATGGGAGAAGGCAAAGACCAGCGGACCTTCTTCGTGCGTGGCATCGAGGACGGCCGGCCGCCCCTGATCTGGTCGGGCAATGCCGGTGCGCCAATTCCTGAGCGGTACTACCTGGAATATGTCATGGTCTACGCACAGGAGCCGATCGTTGACCTGTTGAATCCGGGATCGCTGACGACGGTGGATGGATTCGAGGTGCGGACCGGCGGGCCGATGGAGATTGCGGCCTGTCGGCGCGAAATGGAATACATGCGCATTGGGGCAAAGCGTGTCGGGCGGCCCGGGATGCCCATCCTGGCCGCCGCCAGCGCCGTATCCGCGCTGGGGGATGTCGCCGTTGCCCATCCTGATTACATGCGGCCGTGCGACGCGCACCTCGTACCCATGCTCAACGAGCTGAAGATGGATAACGGCAACCTGGCCCGGGCGGTCAACGCCATTGAATACGGCGTGCGCAACGCCTCGCTGCCTTGCGTCTCCGTCGGGGGGCTGGGCGGCGATGCGCCCGGATCGGCGGTCGTCAACGTGGCTTCGTTCGTACTGTCGAACCTGGTGTGCCTCTCCGATTTCCACATCTGCCATCCGATCCATATCCGCCACGTGGCCACGTCGACTCGGGCGGTGATGTGGGTGGAGAGCATCGTGGGCCAGGCTTTCGCGCGCAACGCGCCTTGCATCATGGTCTCTGATATCTTCCCCAAGAGCGGCGCCATGACGCGAGAACTGCTGTATGAGACCGCCGCCAACGCCATCGTCAACACCCTCAGCGCTGCCCACCTCGAGGGGCCGGCGGCGGCTGACGGCGCGGCGCCCAACTGCTCCGGACTGGAAGCCCGCCTCATGGGCGAGGTCGGCCATGCGGTGGCCCGCCAGAGGATGACCCTGGAAGAGGGAAATGCCATCGTCCTTGCGCTCCTCGAGAAATACGAGCACATCTTCGCTCGCCGGGAGGGCAACCCGGGCCTTCCCCTCGACCAGGTCTACAACCTTGAGACGTTGCGGCCCATTCCTGAATGGCAGTCCATGTACGAGGGGGTCGTTGGAGAGTTGCGAGAAATGGGTCTGGAGGGGCTGCCAGTTCCCTGAGGGCGCGGATCTTGGGAGGGGTGAGGCAGGCCCGCCGCGCCGGGGTGGGCCCACCGGGGAGCGCACGCGCGCTGGGGTTGAAGGTTGTCATGTTGATGGGAGGAGGAAGGCAGGATGAACCCCAAGGCGGAAGACGATCTCCAGCTGATGCGCCGCCAGTCACCCCTGGCCGACCAGGTGGCCGAGATTCTGCTGGAACGCATTTCGAGCGGCACCTACCCGCCGGAGAGCCGGCTGCCCTCGGAGAACGAATTGGTGGAGGAGCTCAATGTCAGCCGGGCGACTGTGCGAGCGGCTCTATCGGCCCTGGCCGCAAACGGGATGGTGAAACGGCGCCATGGTGTAGGGACCTTCATCAGCCGCCTGACCCGCATTTCGAATCCCCTCAATGACGTGATCGACTACAACGACCTGATCACCGGCCAGGGTTTCGCCTGCCGTTCGGAGCATCTCAGCTCGATCGCCAGGGAACCTGAGCAGGCCGTCCGCGAGGCGCTCGATCTGAAGGAGGGCGCCTCCGCCGTAGAGATCTGGAAGGCCTTCCTCGCCAACGATGAGATGGTGATCTGCACGCTCAACGTCATCCCGGCCTGGGTGTATGAGGGGCGGATCACCACCGAGGAAATCTTGCGTCCCGGAGCCACCGAGCCGCTTTACCAATTCCTCGAGGATCGTTGTGGGCAGGCAATTGACTACTACGTCGGCGCGGTTCGGCCCGACATCGCCCGCAACATCCATGTGCGCGGCCCGGCGCTGAATGTGAATCCGCTGATGCCGGTGCTCGTGATCGAGGAAGTGGGATACAACCCCGAGGAGAAGCCGGTGATCTATGAGGTGGAGCACCTCTTTGGAGACAGGATGAAGTTCGACGTTATCCGCCGCCATCGCCGGGCGGCGCGGCGTTGAGTGGGCGGGAGGCCCGGAGGGTCGGCGCCGATGCGCAACTCTGCGCGCCTGCTTGAGGTCATCGACCGCAGTCTTTCCGGCCCGTTGTGCGAGGAGAAGGAGTTTGACCTCAAGCACGTGGCGGGGGGCGTGGCGCGCGTCCGCAAGGAGTACGATCTGCGCTTCGATCCCACCCGGATCATCCAGACCGACGAGGCGCTGATCGACCGGCTGTGGGAGGGCGCGTTCGATTTTCTGCTCCGCTGCGGCGTCTATCACACCGGAACCCGGCGACGGATGGTCTTTAGCCGGCAGGAGGCCGAACAGGCATTGGGCGAGGCGCCGGAAGAGGCGCGCTTCGGTGAGGGGAGGGAAGCGCGCATCCTGCGCCGGCGAGGGATCGAGGACCCGCGACCTCCGCAGGTGAGCGGCGGGCCGATCGGGACGCCTCTCTCGGAAGACCTGTGGCTGCCGATCATGCAATCGTACTGGCAGGAACCGGTGATCGACCTGGTGGTTCCGGGGACGCTCTCGACGATTGCCGGGCGTGAAGTGCGCTCGCGGTCACCGCTCGAGATCCTGGCCGCGTGGCAGGAAGAGGCTCTCGGGCGGGAGGCTGCCCGGCGTGCCGGGCGCCCGGGCCTGGCGCGGATGTGCGTCGAAATGGCGTTCAGCGACATCGGCCATCTCTCGTCGATCAGCCGCGGCGGCTTCTCTCCGAGCGACGTGCACGTCGTGGCCATGATCGGGGAAATGAAGACCAACACCGAGTTGCTCAACAAGGTGACCCACAGCATCCAGCAGAACGGGGTGGTGCTGGGCTTCTACAACCCGATTCTGGGTGGCCTGGCCGGACCGGCCGAGGGCGTGGCCGTCTTGATCGTGGCCGGGTTCCTGGCCATGCACCTGATCTACATGCCGGCCAGCGTCGAATCGTGCCCCACGCACGCGTTCCATTTCAATTCGACCGACCCGCAGATCCTGCGCGCCGTAAGCGCGGCCTGCGCCGCCGTCAACCGCCACACGCACCTGCTGACGGAGTTTATGACCTCGCCCGTGAGCGGCCCGGGAACCGAGACCCTCCTGGAGGAGTGCGTGGCAATGGCGACAGTGGCCTCCGCGTGCGGAGCCTCGAGGGTGCTCGGCGTCCGGTCGGCGGTGGGGATTATGGAGAACCACTGCACGGGCCTGGAGGCGCGGTTCAATGGCGAGGTCGCCCGCTCCGCCGCCGGGCTCAGCCGTGAACAGGCGGATGAGATCGTCCGTCGGGCGGTCGCCCGATACGAGCCTATCCTTGGAGAAAAGCCTGTAGGCGTCCCCTTCGGCCGTGCCTACGACCTCGAGACCCTGCGCCCGCGAGCTGAGTGGCTGAGCCTCTACGAGAAGGTTCGGGAGGAAGCCGCCGGATGGGGCCTCCGGCTGACGTAAGGCCACCCGATGACTGTTCCCGACGTCCTCTCGCCCTCCACCCTCACCGAGGCGCTTGACCTTCTCCGTCGCCACGCGGGCCGCGCCCGGTTGATCGCCGGCGGAACC
>DATEAV010000278.1:0-4976 GCA_035288185.1 Anaerolineales bacterium
GCGGTTGTCGAAGCCCGCCCCACAGGGGTGCGCCCGCGAAGCGAAGTCGAAGGGGGTGGAAGCGAGTCCAGCCCCGCCCGCTGCCCGGTGCGCCTGGTGTATTCGCGGGCCGTCGGGCCCAACGGGAGATGCGTTTACGTCACACGAAGGAGTGGGCCTCAGTCGTCGAGGACCATGCGATACCCGACGCCGGGCTCGGTGAGGATGTACTGAGGGCGATCCGGATCTTGCTCGATCTTCTTGCGTAGCTGCCGGATATAGACTCGCAGGTATTCCACGTGGTCGGCATCCTCGGGGCCCCACACGGAGGAGAGGATTGCATGGTGGGTGAGAACTCGCCCGGCGTGGGAAGCCAGATAGGCCAGCAGCCTGTGCTCCGTGGCCGTGAGCTTGAGGTCTTCCCCGTCGCGGCTGACTTTGCGCTCGGCCAGATCGATCGTCACCGGCCCCGCCCGGACGATCTGGCGGGGTGTCCCTTGCGCCTGGGCGGCATGGCGCAGCGCTACGCGCACTCGAGCCAGCAGCTCCTCGATCCCGAACGGCTTGGTCAGATAGTCGTCGGCCCCGCGGTCGAGCGCCGCCACCTTGTCGCGCTCCCGGTCCCGGACGGAAAGCACGATGATCGGCGCTTGAGTCCACTCCCGCAGACGCGCGCACACCTCGAGCCCATCCATGTCGGGCAGGCCGAGATCCAGGATCACCAGGTCGGGCGGTTGGGCCGCGGCCATGGCCAGGCCCTCTTCCCCCCGGCTCGCCGTGGAGACTCGAAACTTCTTGGCCGTCAGAATCGTGCGCAGGGCCCGCAGGATCTGCGGCTCATCGTCGATCACGAGGATGCTCGCCGCCGCCGTCATACCCCCGCCCCCAGGCCCGGTGGGGCGGGCGCGCGGGGCAGCGTGAAGAAGAAGGCCACTCCCCCCTCGACGTTGCTGGCCCAGATCCGCCCACCGTGAGCCTCGACAATCCCCTTGCAGATCGAAAGACCGAGCCCCGTGCCCGTGATCCGATCGTCCGGGTAGATGCGGTGGAACTTCTCGAAGATGCGGTTGAGATGGTCCTCGGCGATTGGCTGCCCCTGGTTCTCGAGGCGGACCAAGATCCACCCCTCGCCTTGAACGCTTGCCCCGATGCGGATGGTCGTTCCGGGCGGAGAGTACTTGGCGCTGTTGCTCAGCAGATTCGCGAACACGTGCTCAATCTCCGCGTAATCCACGTCCACCGAGGGCATATCCTCCGATACCTGGGCGACCACCCGGTGCCGGCCCAGGTTCTCCTTCATCCGGGCCAGCGCCGCGCCCACGATCTCCGCCAGCGAGTTGGATCGGCGCTGAGGGGATAGCGAGCCGGCCTCAATGCGCGACATATCGAGCAGGTTGCCCACCAGGAAATTGAGCTGCTCGCTTTCTTCCTCGATCGTTGACAGCAATTCCCGGCGGGCCTCTGCGTCCCAGTCGATTTCCTCGCTCGCCAGGCTGGTGACCGAAGCCAGGATCGTGGCCAGGGGCGTGCGCAGATCGTGAGAGACCGATGACAGAAGAGCCGACTTCAGCGCGTCGCTCTGCTCCAGGACTCGGGCGCGCGTTTCCGCTTGAGCGAGATGAGCGCGCTCGACTGCCAATGCGGCTTCGGCGGCGAAGGCGCGTAGGAGGCGTTCTTCGCTGGCCGAGAAGGCCCCCTCCGCCCTCCACAGACGGATTTCCCCCAGGCCGCCTTGCCCTCCCCGGATTTCTAAGGTCACCGCGGGCGCCTCCCCCGGAACGGATTCCTCGCCTGGCACCGTCGCCTCCGCCAGCGTCGTTCCCGCCTCCCCCGAGACGGTGACGCGGACGGCCTGGGCTGCGAAAGCCTCCTGCGCTCCGCGGGCGATGGTCCGGGCAATCCCGACGAACTCCGTCTGGCCGATGAGGGCGGTGCTCAATTCATAGAGCCGCTGCGTCTCCCGCTCGTGCGCCCGGGCGCTTGCCGTCGCCGTCTGAGCCCGCCCGAGAAGCTGATTGACCACGATCGCCACCACGAGCAAGATGATCAGCTCGATCACATCTTGCGGATGGAAAACCCGGAGCGTAAAGTAGGGAGGGATGAAGAGGAAGTTGAACAGCAGAAATGCAGACAGCGCCGCCCCGAGGCCCGGGATCAGCCCCCACCACGCCGTCGAGGCGCCCACGACCAGAACGTAGAGCAGCGCCACGGTCGAGGTGTTGAGCCATGTCTTCAGGCCGTACAGCACCGCCGTGGTCGTGATGATGACGAGCATCCCCGCCGCGGAACGGTAGACGGGCGAACGCATTCTCTGCCACATGGGAGACCTTAGGGGGATTATCATCCCCCAGCGCCCGGGGCGAAAGATCGCGGGGCGAAGTGATCGGTGATCAGTGATCGGTTGCTCGATGATAGGGCGCCATGGCACCCAGGCACCAAGGTCCCTGGCGCCCAAGCACCGATCACCGTTTACCTCAGAGATAGACCGGCCAGACCAGATTGAGCACCAGCCCCAGGACGAAGAGGCCGCCGGCCAGCTTGTTATGGTAGAAGGCCGCCGCCACGTACCAGAGCGGCCACACCGGGTAGTTCTCGGGCGGCTCGGCCGGGCGTGGCTTGCGATAGATCCGCAGGACGCGCACCAGGCGCGGAATCGCCAGCACGACGAGCCCCACCCAGATTCCCAGCGTGCCGGTGAGAATCAGCGCGCCGATGGTCACGTAGTAGGCGATCATCAAGGCCATGTTGAGAGCCAGCGCGGGTTTCTCCCCGATGAGCACCGGGATCGTATGGATCCCCTTGGCGCCGTCGGCCTCCCGCTTGTCGATGTGTTTACCCATCAGCACCGTCGTGACGACCAGGGCATACGGAATGCAGGCCAGCCACACGCCGGCCGGAGGCAACTCCCCGGCCGTCACGGTGTAGGTGCCGCCAATCATCAGGGGGCCCCACACCAGGAAGACTCCGGGCTCACCCAGCCCATGGTGCTTGAGCTTGAGCGGCGGCGCCACGTAGAAGACGCTGATAAAGAGCCCAAGCGCCGCAAACCCCACCACCTGCCAGCCCGTTTGGACCGCCAGGTAGGCCATGATCCCCGCGTCCACCAGATTGAATATCGCGATCGCCGCCAGGAGCCCACGCTTGGAGATCAGCCCGGCCAGGATCGGGTGGGGCGCGTATTGCGCCCGGGCATACTCATCCGTATCCACCCCGCCCTCGAGATCGAAGTAGTCGTTGGTCATGTTGTTGGCGCCGTGGGCGATCACCAGCCCCACCACGGCCAGCGCGAAGTTGAGCCAGTTTGGGCGCTCGGCAATGGCCGCCGCCAACAGCCCGCCGATCAGGCCCGAGGTGGCCGTCATGGAGAAGACGGCAGCCCGCGTGATGATCAGCCATCGGCTGATGACGTCCATTCTCCTCCCCGCCGAGAGATTGGCGGTGTCGATCACTTCCTTCCAGTTGGCTAGCAGGGACATGGGAGCACTCCATCGCGGCGGGACAGCCCGAGGTTGTTCCTTGCCGATACGTCAACACACATCAGTGTGGGAATGGTGATCGGTTACTCGGTGATCGGTCGTTGCCCCTTCAAGCCTGGCATCCGACCGGCCCTGAACAACGATCACCGTTCACCAATCACTGATCACCGATCACCCATCACCGTCCACCCATCACCACCCTGCGATTATAGCGGTGGTTGCCACACGGCGGACAACCCGACAAGTGGGACTACAATTCAGAGGCGTCTCTTGCCCTGTCTCAGCGCCCCCTGGAAGGAGCCCACCATGTTTGAATCGCGGCTTTGGATCGGGGTCGTCTCTCGGGCAGGCGTTCGGGGAACCGTGCTCGCTCTTCACCTCGGCAACCTGGCCTTCAACATCGTCTCCAACGCCAGTTTCAAGATGGCCGCGCTCACCTCCACCTGGCGTGGATTCCTCGCCTGGCAAGTAGCTGGCAACCTGGCCGGCTTCATCACGGTCCTAACCCTTACCGGGCTGCTGCGCTTCATTCCCCTGGGCATGGCGTTCACCGTGACCACCGGCCTGGCCGTCCTCGGAGTCCAGGTGGCCGCTTCGGGAGCGGTATTTCACGAACGGCTTACCTCCGGTCAATGGCTCGGGACGCTGCTCGTCGTCGCCGGCATCGTCCTCGTCGGCCGGCACTGAATGATGCGAGGGCTTGTTCGGGGGTTCGACGGGCTTCTCCGGGGGCGGCTCGGCGTCTACGAGTTCAGCGCGGATCCTGAATGCATTCTGCGGATCCGCCTCGCGCGTGCGCCCCACGAGCTTCCGCTCCCGGGATCGCTCGTGCCCGCCGGCGCGCCGGTGATTGAGCTGCACCTCTGGAACGAGCACGTTCCGCCGATGCCTGCGGGCGGCCCCGACCTCGCCTGGGCGCGGGAGGCCACCCATCGGTTCATCCGATCGATGGGCAGCCTCGCCGGGCACATGCGGCAAGACCCTCGGCTTGTCACTGCCCGCGCCCTGGGCGGCGCCACTCCCTTGGCAACGCCATTCAACTCGGATGGAGGTGAGGGCCTCACCGCCCGTCTGGGGTTTTCGCCCCTTCCCTATCACCATCGGCTGGGACGATTTGGCGAATTCTGGGAGAACTTCTACACCTGGGCGCTGATGTGGACGTTCAACCAGGCCAGCCTCCGTGGACGCACCCTGTTCGGGATGCGCCGCGCAGAGATTTGGATGACCACAGAGGAGTTCCTCCGGCGCTACGAGCCCAAGCTGACCCCACGGTTGGACAACACCGGCTCTGGCGCTGTCAGCCCGCAGCTCGCCATTCAAACTTGAGGGTCGGAGAATGGGGGCGCGGCTAGGGCTGGGTGGGGCCCCGCGGGGTCAAGTCGCCGCAGGCGCAGCGCCGCGCCCACCGTTGGGCTCGACCGTGCGGCTGATGAGCTCTGCCAGCGCCGCAAGTGACACCGGCTTGCGAAGGTATCCCGTGGCGCCGGCCGCAGCGACCCGTTGCTCCAGGTCCGTCTTGGC
>DATEAV010000279.1:0-2375 GCA_035288185.1 Anaerolineales bacterium
ACTGTCTCGCATCAAGGCGGGTCTGGAGGCGTTGCGAGCCTAGCCGCAATAGCGCACGGCCCCACTAATGCCCGCAGGCGCATTGAGAAATCGGGCTCGGTGGCAGTCTGAATCCCTGCGGGGCGGAGCCTGACCGCCCGCCGGCAAATCGCCGGCGCGCACCTACAATCCTAGCCAACGCCGGAGAAACCGATGATGCAATCCAGGATGCCTTCTCAGAGCCGAGCCCGTCGAGTGCTGATTGCCCTGGCCGGAGCGGTTCTAGCCTGCAACCTGACACCGTCCGCTCCTCCCACCCTGGCGCCTGAGCCCACCTCGCCTCCCGAACCTGCCCTGCTGCCGTCGCCCACCCCGGCGATCGAGCCCACGGCAGTAGAACCGCCAACGGCTTCGCCCGTCCCGGCGCCCACCACGCCGGCCGGGTGGCTGACCTACCGGAACGAGATGCTGGGCTATGAATTCGACTACCCGCCGGAGGCCGAGTTGATCGCGGTCGGCGTGACCGGCTATCCCACCGACGAGCTTCCTCCCGGATTGGAGCCGGGGCAGTACATCCCGACCCTGGAGGCGACCTACCCGGAAGCGCTGTGCTCCGGCATTGAGCTCGGCACGGCCTACCTGTACGTGGGTGCGCCGGATGACCTGGGGGGCAAGTATTCGACCCCCTGCGGCATCAGCGGGGTGGGGGTCTACGAGCTCCGGCCAACCGAGGAGTTGATCCTCATCGGCGGCGAGTCGGCATCGGCCACCGGCGACCAGGGGTACAGCCAGCCAGACGGCACGTTCCTCTTCGAGTTCCTGTTCGCCCGCCTGCGCGAATTCCGCTTCAACTATGGCGGGGACTGGCAAGGGCCGGGGCTGACCCACGACGTCTACCTGACAGACAAGGCCGTCATTCAGCAAGTTCTGGCATCCTGGAGGTGGATCAAGTAGTCGATTTGCCTGGCGCTCGTTCGACGTATAGGTAGAACCCAAGCAGGTGGCGGCGCGACCGTCCCCTTGCCCAGGCTCAAAACCAGCGCCACAAAGGAGAGATTGCGATGAGGGTCATGGTGATAGTCAAGGCAGACGAGAGCTCAGAGACGGGGGTCCTCCCGGACGAGAAGCTCCTCACCGAGATGGGACAATTCAACGAAGAACTCGTCAACGCCGGCTTGATGCTCGCCGGCGAAGGGCTCCATCCGAGCTCCATGGGCGCCCGGGTCAAGTTCGATGGGAAGAAGCGGACGGTGATCGACGGTCCGTTCTCGGAAGCCAAGGAGCTGATCGCCGGCTACTGGTTGTGGCAGGTGAAGTCGATGGATGAGGCGATCGAGTGGCTCAAGCGCGCTCCGTTCGATCAGACCGAGGTCGAAATCCGCCCGGTGTTCGAGACGGAGGACTTCGGCCCCGCGATGACCCCCGAGCTCAGAGAGCAGGAGGAGCGCCTGAGGGCGCAAGCGGAGCAGCTCAGCAAAGCCGCCAAGCGCTAGCCGCGAGGCCGAGGAGAGACGACGATGCGATTCATGCTGCTCATGATCCCGGCGGGGTATGAAGATGCCCCGCCGGGCGCGATGCCGGACGCCAAGGCCGTAGCCGCGATGATGAAGTACAACGAATCTCTACAGCGAGCCGGTGTGCTGCTTGCTCTGGATGGGCTGCACCCACCCTCCATGGGAGCGCGGGTCTCGTTTGCCGGCGGGAAGCCCAAGGTGACCGACGGGCCCTTCAGCGAGGCCAAGGAAGTGGTCGGCGGCTACTGGCTGATTCAGGTGAAGTCGAAGGAAGAAGCAGTCGAATGGGCCAAGCGCTGCCCAGGGTCGGAGAACGAGGTGATCGAGGTTCGCCAGGTGCAGGAGCTCGCCGACTTTCCCCCGGATGTGCGGGAGGCCGCGGCCGGCTTTTCCGAGCTGCAGGCGCGGTCCGGGACGGGGACACACTCCTAGAGCGGCCGACACAGCCCGCCTCGCCAGCAGCGGAGATGATATGCTAGCTCCGTATGCCTCCTTCCGATGTCCACCGCGCCATCGAGGCAGTCTGGAGAATCGAGTCGGCCAAGATCATCGCCGGAGCGGCGCGGATCGTGGGCGATCTCGGCCTGGCCGAGGAGCTGGCGCAGGAAGCTTTTGTGGTGGCGCTCGAGCGCTGGCCGGAGGCGGGCGTCCCGGACAATCCGGGCGCCTGGCTCATGACCGTAGCCAAGCGGCGGGCGATCGATCGGCTGCGCCGAAGGACCTTGCTCGAGCGGAAGCAGGAGCAGCTCGGCCGCCAACTCGAGATCGAACAAGTGATAACCGAGCCGGATCCCGACGCCGCCATCGATGATCCGGTAGGTGACGACCTGCTGCGGCTGGTGTTCGTGGCCTGCCATCCGGTTCTGTCCACCGAGGCCCGGG
>DATEAV010000280.1:0-4830 GCA_035288185.1 Anaerolineales bacterium
GAAGTGATCGGCCTGAGCGACCGGGCCAAGGAATACATCAAGAAATATTCCGGCGGGATGAAGCGGCGCGTCAACATCGGCATCGCCCTGCTGCACAAGCCGCAGGTCATCTACATGGACGAGCCGACCGTCGGCATCGACCCGCAGTCCCGCCGCAGCATTCTCGATGGGGTGGTGGCTATGAAAGGCCGTGGGACGACGGTCCTCTACACCACCCACTACATGGAAGAGGCCCAGGAACTCTCGGATCACATCGCCATCCTCGACCATGGCCAGCTGATCGCTCTGGGCACTCACGCGGAACTGGTGCGCATCGTGGGCGGGCTCGACCGGATCACCCTCACCCTGAGCGCCGAGAGCCCGCTCCTGCTGGAGGCGTGGCGGCAGATGCGTGGCGTGCAGCGGATCTCCAGCGACGACGGCTCCGTCGGCTTGCTGGTGGAGGACAGCAACCAGGTGCTCCCTCGGCTGTTCGATGCCGCCGCCGACCACCGAGTTCGCATCACCTCCGTGGATATCCTGGAACCGAATCTGGAGGCCGTCTTTCTCCACCTCACCGGCCGAGCCCTACGCGACTAGGAGGGCGGTGTGAAATCGATCGACATCGCCCTCCAAGATATGAAACGCTCCTACCGCAGCGTAGTTGGCCTGGTCTTCATGTTCGTGCTCCCGCTGCTTACGACCACCCTCTTCTATTTCATGTTCGGCAACCTCGCCTCCGGCGGCGAGTTTGATCTCCCGGTGACCCGGGTGATCATCGCCGATCTCGACCAGGGCAGCCCGGATCTCCTGACGCAGCTGGCCTCTGCGCCGGGAGGCCTGCCGGCGGAGACGCTCGGGGAAATCGTCGTTTTGGCGCTGCAAAGCGAAGACCTCTCCGATCTTCTGGATGTCACCCTGGCTGCCGACGCCGCCGCCGCACGCGCCTCCGTCGATCGCCAGCAGGCGGAGGTGGCCGTCATTATCCCGGCCGACTTCTCCCGCCAATTCTCCACTCCCCAGGGGCAGGCGACCCTCGAGTTCTACCAGGACCCCACGCTCACCATCGCGCCCGGCATTGTCCGCTCGATCCTGAATCGTTTCCTCGATGGGATGGCGGGCACCAAGATCACCGTCGAAGTGGCCATGCGGGAGGGCGGGACGGGGATCGCTTCTCGGATCGGAGAGGTGGTCCAGCTCTACCTCGCCGTCTCCCTGGCCCAGGCCGAGGGCTCGGCGGCCGCGCTGATCGACGTCCAGCCGCCGGGCACCACCCAAGAGGTGAGCAGCCCCCTCGTGCGAATCATCGGCCCCATCATGGGCGGGATGATGATCTTCTACGCCTTCTACACCGGGTTTGCCACGGCGCAAAGCATCCTCAGGGAGGAGGAAGAACGGACGCTTCCTCGCCTCTTCACGACGCCGACACCCCAGGCCGCGATCCTCACCGGGAAGCTCCTGGCGGTGTTCCTCACGGTCTTGGTGCAGGTGGTCGTCTTGCTCATCGCGGCCTACGTGATCTTCGGCATTCGGTGGGGTGAGATCGCGGCGGTGGCGCTAATGGCATCCGGCACGGTGATTACGGCTTCATCGTTTGGGGTGTTCTTCAACTCGATGCTGAGGAGCACCCGGCAATCCGGCGCCCTCTTCGGCGGCGTGCTCACGATTACGGGCATGATCGGGATGATCAGCATCTTTGTCCAGGGTTCGCCCTCGGCCGCCACGCTGGGCAACACGGTCTCGCTCCTCGTCCCCCAGGGCTGGGCCGTCCGAGCGATGGTCCAGGCGATGGACGGTGCCGGGGCGCCCACGCTGGGCCCCGCCCTGCTGGGTATGCTGGTCTGGAGCGCGGCCTTCTTCGCAATCGGGGTGTGGCGCTTCAACCGGCGCTATGCGTAGGAGGCCGGGATGATCCGGATCCTCGACATTACGCTCAAAGATCTGCGTCAGCTCCTGCGTGAGCGAGAGACCTTTCTGTTTCTCCTCGCCATGCCGGTGATTTTCACTCTCCTCTTCGGCGCCGCGTTCGGCGGGTTTGGCTCGGGGGAAAGCGATCCCCGTCTTCCCGTTGGCTACCTCGATGAAGACGGCAGCTCCATCAGCCTGGGGCTGCGCGACTTGCTCGCCGCCTCGGAGGTGCTTCGACTTGACGAAGAGCCCGCACGCACGCGGCAGGAGTTGGAGCAGCTGATTTCGGAAGAGAAGCTCGCTGCGGCCGTGATTGTGCCGGCTGGCTACGGGCGGGCCACGCTGGAGGGCGCGCTTCTTCCGCTCGTCTTGCTGGCGGACCCCGCCTCCTCGGCGGGCTCAGCCGTCGAGAGCGAGGCCCTGGCCGCCGCCCAGCGGCTGATGAGCGCCGTCCAAGCCGCAGGTGTCGTGGTGCAGGTATCGGGAGGCGAGGCCATCTTCGAAGACGCGTTCGGAGCCGCGCTCACCGCCTGGGCCAATCCGCCGATCGCCGTCCGCGAGACATCCACTACGGCGATCCAGGCGCAGGACAACCGCCAGCTTTCCCTCGCGCACACCGCGCCTGCGATGATGGTCCAGTTTGCCATGGCCGCGCCGATGACGGCGGGACAGATCATCGTCAATGAGCGCAAGTGCCGTGCGTTTCGTCGCTTGCTGACGACGGCCACGCCGCGCTTCCATATTCTCCTGGGGCACTTCCTGGCGATGTTGGCCCTGATCCTGGCGCAGTTCACCCTCTTGATCGGCTTCGCGCAGCTGGCGCTCGGCGTGGACTACCTGCGCGCGCCCGGCGCTAGCCTCGTGATGGCCCTCGCCACCGCGATTTGTGTCGCTTCGATGGGGCTGTTGATCGGGGTCCTGGCCAAGAGCGAAGACCAAGCTGTGATCTACTCCCTCATCCCGATGTTCATCCTCTCGGGCATCGGCGGCGCCTGGGTGCCGCTCGAGTTTACCGGCCCGACGTTTCAGGCGATCGGCCACGTCTCGCCGATCGCCTGGGCCTTGGATGGATTCAAGAACATCGTCTCCCGCGGACTGGGATTCAATTCCGTCCTCGCCCCCTCGGCCGCATTACTCGGCTACGCGACCGCATTCTTCGGCCTCGCCGCGTGGCGCTTCCACACCATCCAGGACCACTGACGCACCTACCGTCAGACTCGCGGATTTCCTCCAAGGCCTCTCTCGACCTCCACACGCCCTGTAAGGCCGGCCTCCGTCCCACGGATCGGCTTGCGAACCACGCCCGCTGCCGGCCAGCCGCCCGCCCTGCCGTCCCAACCGGTTCCGAATCTGCCGTGGACCCTAGGCCCACGCCCACGTCGCTCGCTGGATCCCGGTCATTCGGCTCCACTCACTCGCTTCACGGATGCGAGCCGAAGCCTCCCCGCTCGTGCCGGGAAGAATCGAAGGGATGATGGTGGGCAACGGCGCGCCCGGGGCCGGAGTTCGCTCTCCGCCATTCCCAGACGAGTCGAGCCCAGCGATAGCCACAAAGCCGATCAGGGCGATCGCCAGAATGGCGACAACGACCACCACGACAACCCCCTGGGCCGAACGGGCCAAGCGATCACCTTCCGGATGGGCCTCGCCGAGGGCGTCGGAAGAGCAAGATCAGAGGTGGCGGGGGAGATACAGGCGGAGGGAGAATTCGTGATCCTCGGCCCAGGCGTTGCCGAGGCGCAGCCCGTCAATAGCCACGCCGACGCAAGGGGCACGAGCAGGACGAGAATCCTTTCCGGGGTATCGCCTCCGCCTCACACTACCCAGGTGAGAGCACCGGTGGGCCCAGCGTCATAGCCAGGAAAGGCGCCCAGGGCGCTCTTGGTCTTCCGTGTCTTCAGCCAGGACGCCAGAGATCGCAGCGGCGTCCGCTCCATCGATGTCGCCGGCACGACGAGCTGGTAGGGTTCGTCGGCCAGATAGACGAAATCCAGCCCGAAGGCGACCGCGGCGGCCTCCAATCCCAGGCCTGCGTCTGCCTTCCCTTCAGCGATCAACCGGGCCAGGCCGGAGTGCGTTGTCTGGGACGGCTCCAGAGCGCTGATCCGCTCCGGAGGGATAGCGAGCCGCCGCAACTCTGCGTCAAGAAACACCCGAGTGCCTGAGCCCGGCTGGCGATGGACGAAGCGGATCCCCGGGCGGGCAAGGTCCGCCAGGCCCCGCACGCCGAGAGGATTCCCCGCCGAGAGGATCAGGCCCACCCGCCGCGAGGCCAGGGTGATGAGGGCGACCCGCCGCCCGGGCAGGAGACGGCGGACGAAAGGTGCATTGTAGGTGCCGGTCTCCTCGTCCCACAGGTGGCAGCCGGCCAGATCGGCTTCGCCCTCGGCGAGCGCGATCAGCCCGCCCAGGCTCCCCGCAAACCGGACCTCCAGCCGGTGGCCCGGAGCGACTTCACCGAATTGGGCGGCCAGCCAATCCAGAGCAAGGTCGTGAGAGCCGACGAAGCGGACGACGCGGCGCGGAGCAGGTGGAGGCGCCGCCGAAGCTGCGCGCCAGCGGTCGAGCGCGAGCGAGACAGCCTGCTCGATCTCCTCCGCCGCGAAGCCCGCTGTAAGCACCTCCAAGAGGAAAGCCTCCGCGCGGTGAACTAGCTCGGCGCGGCGCAGCGGCGTCTCCACATCCTGCGCCGCGACGCCCACCACAAAGGTCCCCCGACCTCGGCGGCTGGCCAGCAGGCCCTGCCTCGCCAACTCTCGGTAGGCCCGCTGGGCTGTCCCCGGGGTGCACTCCCAGCGCTCTGTCATCTGGCGCACCGTGGGCATGCGGTCCCCGGGTTTCAAGTCGCCGCGCAGGATCTGCTGGCGAACCGCCTCGGCGATCGTCTCGTACAGGTAGTCTTGTCGGCCCACAGGCCTTCCTCCCCGGCGGCTCAAGTATAGG
>DATEAV010000281.1:0-9166 GCA_035288185.1 Anaerolineales bacterium
CGTCGGGCACCCTTGCGCGTTGATCCTCCTGCCCCCTCCGACGCGAAACCCCGGAGGAAATCCTCCGGGGCGGTGGCTGCGGCCGGCCTGTAAGCCGCGTTCCCGAAGGTGGCGGAGGGTCCTCCCCCCGACGCAAACCCCGGAGGGAATCCTCCGGGGCGGTGGCTGCGGCCGGCCTGTAAGCCGCGTTCTGTCTAGCGACGGGGAACGGTTTACGGTTGCCCTTCGTCCCGCCCGCCGGCGCCTCGGCAATCATCTCTCTGGGCCCGCACGTCACCGTGGGGCTCGAGCAGCCTACCCGGGGCTCAAGGAAAGCGAGCCGCCTCCCGCCCGTCGCCGGGCTTCGCCCCTGCTTGGCCTTGCTCCCGGTGGAGGTTGCCTGGCCGCCGGCATTGCTGCCGGCGCCGGTGGTCTCTTACACCACCTTTTCACCCTCACCCCGGCCGAAGCCGGAGCGGTCGTTTTCTGTGGCCCTCTTCGCGGGTTTCCCCGCCCGGGAGTTACCCGGCACCGTGCTCTTCGGAGCGCGGACTTTCCTCAGACGGCCCACTGGCACTGCGCTCCCAGCACCTGCGGTTCTGGGCAGGTGGGCGCGCAGCGCCGGTGCAAGTGTGCGCCGCCCGCGATTGCCCGGCCAGCCTTGCAGCCACCCCCATCATAGCCCCGCCCGAGGGCCGGCGTCAATGCACGACGCCCTTTGTTAACGGGATTCATACAACTCTCCCCCTTGTCCTCAGACACCGGCCTTCTTATAATGAACTCGGCATGCCGATCTATACCTACCGTTGCGAAAACTGCGGCCTCCAGTTCGACCGCCACCAGCACTTCGAAGATCCATCTCTCACCCGGTGCCCGGAGTGCGAGCAGGAGGCTCTGCGCAAGGTGATCCTCCCCGTGGGGATCGCTTTTCGCGGGTCGGGGTTCTACGCCACCGACCATCGCTCCCCCTCCGGCCAGGCCAATTCGAAAAAGCCGGAGAAACCGGCCGAGGCCGGCAAGCCGGCCTCGGACAACGCCACCAAGTCGTCCGAAAACGACTGACCCCCGGCCCACACTCGGCCGGGGGTCTTGTTTTCTCCCTCGCTTTCGCCCGTGGCTACATCTGGAATCCGCCTGAGGCGGAAACGACCTTTGAATCGAAATTGGTGACGTAGTCCTGCAGGCGGGCACGCAACTGCGACCACTCCGGCGTGGCAAGGGCCTTGCGCATCTCGTCGATCGACTCGGTCACCCCGCCGGTGAGGATCTGCGGCCGCTCCCCATACGTCGTCAGCCAGGCCTCGGTGGGCTGGATCCCGAGACGCTGCATCCCCGGGACGAGCTCTCGCCCGACGAACTCGAAGTATTCTTGCTCCTTGCCGGGGATCACGTCCCAGGTCATCAGAAGCTTCACCGCCATCGCGTGCCTCGGGGCCCTCAGTCTTTCGTGGCCGGCTCGAGCACGACCACGCGGGTGTCTTCGGTCAGATCGCTGGACGAGACCTTGAGGGACAGCTGGGGATCGACATTCTTGATGCCCATCTCGGAGAGGAAGCGGTCCACCGTGCCGAGCTTGAGATCGAGTTGGCCGGACTTGTAGTGCATGGGGATCACGATCGAGGGCTCGATCATGCTGATCACCTCGGCCGCCTGCGATGAGGAGAGCGCCGAGCCCCCGCCCACGGGCACCAGCGCCACTCCCACTGCCCCAAGCTCCTCGATCTGGGCCTGCGAGGGCACGCTGGCCAGATCGCCGAAATGAGCCACGCTGATCCCCTCGAAATCAAAAAGGTAGATCGTGTTCGGTTGCGTCCCGTTCTTCCGGCTCTTGCGCTCCCCCATGGCAATCCCGGTGACAAAAGTCCCGCCGATCTCAAACTCCCCCGGGCCCGCGATCACCCTCCGCTCGCCCTTCACCGCCTTGGTGAAGTTGTGCCCCGGCGCCTCGTGGCTCACCGTGACGATATCGGCCTTCAGCTTGAGCATCGGGAGCCCGACCTCCGGCCCATACGGGTCGGTGACCACGCTCGCCAGCCCGCGCTCACTGAGCTTGAAGCATGAGAGCCCAAACCAAACAATTTCCATCGCGCCTCCAGCGCCGGCCGGAGGATTATACACGATCCCCCTTCCCTCGGCCGCGACGTATAATCCTCCGTAGGGAGCGCGTCGCGGTCGGGGTGATCGGTGATCGGTTACTCGGTGATCGGCTCCAGGGCACCCGGGCACCTCGGCACCAAGTGGCCTGGTGCCCCCGTGCCCAAGCGCCATACGACCGATCATTGATCACCGATCACCCTCTCTTGCAGCCGCCCTTCCGCTCGTCCTAAGGCAGCGACACGAATGAAGACCCTTGAAGGGCTCACGCCTTTCCTTGCCGGCGGCGGCCGGGCCCAGCCCACGCCTGAGGGGATCTGGCACCTCACCCTCCCGCCCGTCCCACGCGGCTACGCCGACGCGCAGATCGACGACTATCAGTCCCTTGCGCGCGGCGCGTTTCGCTGGCGTCCGCCGCTTCGCCTGGCTCTGCGCGCCCGCGCCAGCACGCCCGCTCCCCTCGGGACGCTCGGCTTCGGCTTCTGGAATGATCCGTTCACGCTCTCTCTGGGCCAGGGCGGCGCCGCGCGGCGCCTGCCTGCCTCCCCACGGGCCCTCTGGTTCTTCTACGGCTCGCCCCCCAACGACCTGGCCTTCGCGCCCGCCGTCCGAGGCGATGGCTGGAAAGCCATGAGTCTCTCCGGCCCTGCTCTTCCTTCCCTCATCCTGGCTCCCGCGGCCGCGGCGGCTCTTCTCCTCTCGCGCCTCCCTCTCCTGCGCCGCCTCGTCATCCACGCAGCGAAGAAGACCATCCACGCGGCCGAGGCCTCCCTCCCCACTCCGCTCGACGAGTGGCACTCTTACGCTCTTGAATGGCACCCGTGCGAGGCGCGTTTCGAGGTGGATGGCGCCCTGGCCCTCGTCAGCGCGGTTGTCCCCCGCGCGCCGCTCGGCTTCGTCGCCTGGATCGACAATCAGTACGCCACCGCCTCGGCTTCGGCCGGCCTGCGATTTGGCACGCTGCCCACCGCCGGGCCCCAGTTCCTCGAGATTTCGGATCTCCGCATCGATCGCCTCTAGCACGCGCGAATCGTCAGAGACGCGCCCTCAGGGAGAAACCCCCGGAGCGCGCCAAGAAGGTGATCGGTTGGTCGGTGATCGGTTGGTCGGTGATCGGTTACTCGGTGCTCGGTTGTGCCCGGGGCCTCGCAAGCACGCCCACCGATCACCCTCCTCCCTCGCAGGCGTTGGCTCCCTCTCATTCCCCTCTCGTTCGCGGGCGAGCCGTTTTGCGCGCTTGTCGCCCCCACTCCCGGCGCGAGAATCGGGGAAATCGCCAGGAGGGGAAGAGATGGGACGAACCCGGCCGCTTCTGATCCCGCTCGCCCTTTGGATCGCCGCCCTCGCCTGCGGCGGGCCGGCGCCGGCCGCCACGACCGAGGCGCTCCGCCCCCCATCCACCACCACGCCCTCGCGTGTGCCCGTCCCATCCGGCCGGATGATTCTCGGCATCGAGTATGCTCCCGCCGAGCTCGCCGAACACTTCCGCGAGTCCGGCGCCACGTCCGCCAAGCCCTACCCCAGCGTGGGTGACTGGCAAAACGTCCAATCCGGCCCCGACGCGGCCTACGATTGGAGCGGGCTCGACCGATTTGTCCGCGCCTATCAAGAAGCGGGCTTCGAGCACCTGACGCTCATGATCACCGCCCGCACTCTCTGGGCGGCGATCGAGCCGCTTCGTCTCGGCGATGCCGGGGACGTCTTCCCGCGGCCCGAGTATGAAGACGACTATGCTGCCTACGTCCAGGCCCTGGTCGAGCGCTACGATCTCGATGGCTCGGACGACATGCCCGGGCTGCTCTACCCGGTCACCCTGTTCGGGTTCGAGCCCGAGTACAGCTCCTACTGGCCGGGAGAGGCGGAGACTTATATCCGCCTGCTCGAGCTCGCCCGCCCGGCGGTGAGGGCCGCCAATCCTGAGGCCCAGGTGATGGCCGCCGGGCTTCTGATGACCGACGTCTTCGACGGCTACCCCACGCCCGCCGAGATCGAGGCCCGGATGCTCGACCCCGATCCGCGCATCTGGTACAAATCACCGGAAGACGTTGCCTTGCTGCTCGACCATCCCGAGCTTTTCGACGTGCTCGACGTCCACTCGCTGGGCGACTACACCGAGGTGCCGCCGACGATCGCATGGGTGCGCGCCGAGATGGCCGAGAGGGGCTACGAGCGCCCGATCTGGATCGGCGACTCCTTCGGCGGCACGGGCCTGAATGGCTGGGGGCCGGCCGCCTGCCCCCTGCGGCCCAACAGCGGCTGGCTCGGACATCCGGCGACGGAGGCCGATCGCTGCCGCGTGGCCGAGGCCTTGAATGCCCTTGCCGACAACTCCGGCGCCGACCACGACCAGGCCATCGCCTGGATCCGCGGCGAGACGGCCGCAGGGATCGTGCGCAAGGTCGTCGTCGCCGCCGGTGAAGGCGTCGCCGGGATCAACATCGGGAACGTCGAGGACTGGGAGCCGCTGATGCTCACGCTCGGTGGCGCGGGCACGAGCCCCTGGCAGGGAATGGTCGATCGCAACATGCTCACGCGCGAGTTCTATGGCTACCGACCGGGATACTACGCATTGACGCAGGTCGCCGAGGTCATCCACGCCTACGACTCGGTGGAGCGCCTCGACCTGGGCGACGACCACATCTATGTCTACCGCTTCGTCCTCGATGACGGGCGGACGGTGATCGTCGCCTGGGCCGACACCGGGCTCTATCTTCCGGGAGAGGTGATGGCCACAAGGCCCATCCAAGTCCCGGTCGGAACGGATTCCCCGGTGAGGCTCGAGTGGACGGTGACGAGCGGCTCGGAGCCGGTGGTGGAGGCCCTCACTCCCGAGAACGGGGAGGTGACAGTGGAGGTCGGCCAAGTGCCGGCGTTCGTGTGGCCATAGGCGCATGGATGCGCCGGACCACCGATGCCCGGGTGATAGGGCGGAGCTCACTTTCCGCAGCGGCGTTCGTAGGCGTCATGTCTTTACGCCATCCTGAGGGGAGCTAACGCAACGCAGGTCTCTTCCGAGGACCGGGAGCCCCGCCACCTGCGCCTGGAGTTGGACACAAGGCGCAGCCGGGGGGTCAACGACCGTGGCCAGGATCGGAGACCTCGCCTCTCAACGTCATCCTGAGGGGCGTAGACTCATCGTCGGCCACTTGCGCGAATGACGAGCCCCGAAGGATGACGTTCACGAAGAGAGGATGACCAGAACGGAAGAACCCCTTACGCGTCTGGAATCCGTGGGCCGTTGGCGCGTGGCGTCCCCGAGAGGTGCGGAATCACCCTGGAGGAGCACCGTGGTCTTCGGACTTCGGAAGTACTCAGCCCAGATGGGTGAAGACAACGCGCAGGCCGATGGCGATCAGGAGGAAGCCGCCGAGGAATTCCATGCGCCGCCCGAATCGTTCTCCCAGGTGGTTGCCAAGGCCGAGGCCGGCGATCGCCAGCGCCAAAGAGACGACGCCGATGATGGCCGCCGAGGCGACCACCCCTGTTCGGAGGAACGCCAGGCTCAGGCCGACCGCGAAGGCGTCGATACTCGTGGCGGTGGAAAGCAGGACCATCGTGCCGCCCCGCGTGGGATCGACCGAATGCGCCCGGGCCTCGGGCCGCAAGCCGGCCTGAATCATCCGCAAGCCGACGATCGTCAGGAGGCCGAGCGCCACCCAATGATCCACCCTGGAAAGGAACGGCTCGAGGCTGTAGCCTGCTCCCCAGCCGACTAGAGTCATCAGGCCTTGGAAGAGGCCGAAATGAAAAGCCAGACGAAGCGCGGGGCGCGGCGTGCGGGCGTAGCCGGTTGTGCCCACGCCGAGGGACACAGCGAAGACGTCCATGGCAAGCGCCACGGCGACGGCGAGGATCTCCCAAAGGGTGAGCATGGGCTGGGACATGGGGGATCGGTCAGCGCGTGCCGCGTGGCGTTGTAGGATCGCTCGAGGCCCGGCGGTGCTTGACACTCGTCTCTTCGCCGGGGTAGAATGCGGCCACAGGCCGAGATAGCTCAGTTGGTAGAGCACGCGACTGAAAATCGCGGTGTCGCCAGTTCGATTCTGGCTCTCGGCACCAGCCGGCAAGATGGAAGGGGCGGGATCTCACCCGCCCCTCTTCGTTTTGCGGCCGCCGCTCTCGATCGCCCGGAGATCGCGGCGCAGCTCGTCGATCGGGTGCAGCTCCCCGCCGGCGTCCTCGAAATACCAGTGCTCCCACCCGTTGCACGGGCTGCCCTTCATCAAGATGCGACCGAGCTGGTGGATCGATCCGACCTGGCCGTGGGCGACCAGGCGGCCGTCGGCGCGGATCCGGGCCCAGGCCCGGCGGCTGCTGCGGAAATACAGCCGCTCACCCGGGCGCAGCAGCCCGTGCTCGAGGAGACGGCCGAAGGGAAGCCGCGGCTCCCGCCGCCTCTGGTCCCGCACGTCGAGGACGTCATCCTCGAGAGGGCCGGGCTCGACATGGGCAATGCGCTCCCGGGCGAGGGCCGCATAGCGCGCCTCGCGTTCGATCCCGATCCAACGGCGGCCGAGCCTGCGGGCCACCGCGCCGGTCGTGCCCGTCCCGAAAAACGGATCGAGCACGACGTCCCCGGGGTGGCTGGAGCTGAGGATGACGCGATAGAGGACGGCCTCCGGCTTCTGGGTGGAGTGAGCCTTGGCGCCGTTGACTCGGATGCGCTCGGGCCCGCTGCAGACGGGCAGGGCCCAGTCGCTCCTCATCTGCAACTCATCGTTCAAGGCCTTCATCGCGTGATGATTGAAGGTGTACTTCGCGCCGCGTGACTTCGCCGCCCAGATCAGCGTCTCATGCGCGTTGGTGAAGCGCACGCCGTGAAAATTGGGCATCGGGTTGGTCTTGAGCCAGATGACGTCGTTGAGGATCCAGTAGCCCAGGTTCTGGAGAATCGCCCCGATGCGGTAGATGTTGTGATAGCTCCCGATCACCCAGAGCGTCCCGGCCGGTTTGAGCACTCGACGGCAGGCGGTGAGCCACGCCCGGGTGAAACCGTCGTACTCTTCGAAACTGGCGAAGCGGTCCCAGGCATCGTCGACAGCCTCCACCCGCGTCATGTTGGGCCGCCAGAGATCGTGGCGAAGCTGGAGGTTGTAGGGCGGGTCGGCGAAGACAAGATCGACGCAGCGCTCGGGCAGCGCGGCAAGCACGTCGAGGCAATCGCCTTCGATCACATGGTCGAGGGGAAGTCTCTCCGGGTCGATGTCTGCCATTTCGCGCCGTGGCCTACGGAGGGCAATCGCCAGCCAGCAGCCAAGCCTCGCCCTGGCGCTCATAACACTGGCAGAACTGGCTGGCCTGTGACGTGCCGTCCCTCTTCCACAGGAGGAATGCCACACGGGTCTCGAAGCAGGCCTGCACGCCCTCCAGGCTCCCTCCTATCAAACGGCTCGTGGAGATACCGAGGCCCTGATTCTCCCGCTCGCGCACCAGCCAGACGCGGCCTTGGGCCGGCCCCGCGCCCGGCAAGCGGATCTCACCGCGAAAAAGCAGGGCGCCGAGCCCGAAGCAGAAGACTCCTCCAAAAAGGGCGACGAGAACGAGCAGCGCGCAGCCGGTGGCCGGGGAGAGCCCTGGCGTAGGAGCGGCGGGCGCCGGCGGCTCTGTCGAATCGTTTCCCATCCGTCTTTCGTCGACTGCCTCGCGTTCTAGATATAGAAGCGATCCCGATCGACTTCGTCGCGCAGAATGCGCAGCTCCTCCTCTGTCGGGGCCGGGTTCTGCTCGATGACGTCTGCCATCCGAAGTTCGAAGCCGGTGTTCTCGATCACCTGGTCGGCGCTCACCCCGGGCTGAGTAGCCACGAGCATCATGCGCTTGCTCTCGGCGTGATAGCCCAGGATGGCGAGGTTGGTCACCACGCGATAAGGGCCGGTCCCGGGCGGGAGGCCCGCGGCTTCCCGGGAGCCCGGGCCGATGAGGTAACCGGGGGTGGTGATGAAATCGACCTTCTCGACGAAGCGCTGCCGGTCGTGCCGCAAGATGGCGATCGTTCGCCAGCACTGAGACCCCACATCGTTCCCGCCCCCGCTTCCTGGAAGGCGGACCTTGGGGCGATCGTGGGGGCCGATGACGGTCGTGTTGAGGTTGCCGTAGGCATCGATCTGAGCCCCGCCCAGGAAGCCATACTCGATGAAGCCGCGCTGGGCGGCCTCGACGACGTCGCAGATCCCCGTGGCCGAGAGGGCTCGGTGAAACGTGCGTCGCTCTCCCACCGCCCGAGGTAGATCCTCGAGGATTGCACCGGCGCCGCCGAACTCGAAGACGGCGATGAGATTCGGCGCCTGGCGGCGCTGCGCCAGGCTGACGGCGAGCATCGGGATTCCGGTGCCCACAAAGGCCGTCGTGCTGTCGGGGACGAGCCGGGCCGCGGAGCAGATGAGGAGTTCGGTCGGGTTGTACGGCGGCGTGGTCATGCGCCCCTCCCCGGCACCATGGCCCTCACGGCGCGCAGCCGTTCGTCGCCGATGAGCTTGAGATACGCGGCGTGGTCCCTCGCCCCGTGGACATACTTCTCGAGATAGCTCTTCGTAGTGGCCTCGGTCTTAGAGGCTTCAACCCATTCCCGGATGAGCTCCTCGTCGCGCTCGTAGAGATAGGCCATCTCGCCGGGGTGAGAGCCAAACGGCGCCTCCACGACGGCGTCGACGATGTAGTAGGGGATAGCCGTCCGGTCTGGCTGGCGGCGGATCACGTCGGTGGGCACGATCTCCTCGGCGCTCAGGATGAGCCGTTTGGAGGCCCGGGCCATCTCGGCGGCGAAGCCGGTGATCCCGTCGATCTGTGCGTTCCCGTACATATCCGCGCGGTGGACGTGGATCAGCCCCACATCGAGGATGAGCGCGGGCAGGAGGCAGATCGTCTCACCGGTGAACGGGCACTCGACGGCTTTGGCGGCACTGTACTCAAAGGTATCGCTGCCCAGCATCGAGCGGACGGGGATGAAGGGTACCCCCATCGCCGCCGCCTTGAACCTCCAGGCGATCCCGGCGTTGCTCCACTCCACGCATACTCTCACACGCCCGCTTTCGACTTCGCGCCGCAGGCAGTGGGAGACGCCGTAGACCTCCAGCCCCATGTAGGTGATGTCCAT
>DATEAV010000282.1:0-3688 GCA_035288185.1 Anaerolineales bacterium
GGCGGCACGCCTTCGCGCAGCAGGTTGTCGCGCGCCCACTCGGTGGGGGCGAAGTGCAGGTCGGCGACGACGCCGGCCACGCGGCGGTGGATCTCCTCAGGGAAGGGCTGCCACTTGTCGCCGGTGCGCAGGCCTGCTTCGACGTGGCCGACGCGGGCATGGTGGTAGTAGGCGAGCAGGGAGGCGGCCATCACCGTCGTGGTGTCGCCCTGCACAAGCACCCAATGAGGGCGGGCGTCGTGCAGCACGGGGTCGAGGCCGGAGAAGAGAGCCGAAGAGAGGTCGGCCAGAGGCTGATCCGGGCGCATCAAGTCGAGGTCGTAGTCCGGCCGGATGTTGAAGAGGCCGAGCACCTGGTCGAGCATCTGGCGATGTTGGGCCGTGACGCAGACGCGCGAACTCACCTCGGGGGTGCGCGCCAGGCGTTGGATGACCGGGGCCATCTTCACGGCTTCCGGCCGCGTCCCCAGAATCGAGAGCACCCGCAGCGGCGGTTCAGGCATCGGCTTTGCCGCCGCCCAGGACATGAAGACGGAAACCCGCCTGGCGCCAGGCCGCGCGATCCCACACGCCGCGGCAATCGATGGCGATCCGCCCGGGCATGGCGGCAGCGACGGCTCGAGGGCTCAGCTGGCGGAAGGCCTGATGATCGACGAGGAGGGCGATCGCCTCGGCCTCCTGCAAGGCGGCCTCGAGGTTGGGAGCCGAGGTGCAGCCCGGGGCCTCCGCCGCCGGCGCAAAGGGGTCGAAGGTGGCGACGAGGGCGCCGGCGCCGGCCAGCGCCGCCGCCACCTGGATGGCGGGGCTCTCGCGCAGGTCGTCCACGTCGGGCTTGTAGGTGAGGCCGAGGGCGGCGATGCGGCGCCCTTCCAGGCCCCCCAGGGCGCGCTCGATCAGGCCGGCGGCGTGCGCCGGCTGGTCGTCGTTCACCTGACGCGCCTGGCGGATCAGGCAGGAGAGATCTGGCGCGGCCTCGACGAGGAACCAGGGATCGACGCTGATGCAGTGGCCGCCCACGCCGGGCCCCGGGCGCAGAATTCTCACCCGGGGGTGGCGATTGGCAAGGTCGATGGCCTCCCAGACGTCGACGCCGAAGCGTTCGGCGAGGCGGGAGAACTCGTTGGCCAGGGCGACGTTCACATCTCGGAATGTGTTCTCCATGAGCTTGACCATCTCGGCCGTGGTGGCATCGGTGAGCAGGATCTCTCCACGGACGAATTTGGCGTAGAGGTCGCGGCCGGCCTCGGCAGAGGCCCGATCGATTCCACCGATCACGCGGGCGTTCTCGATCAGCTCGCGCAGGATCTGGCCGGGCAAGACGCGTTCGGGCGTGTAGGCCAGATGGAAATCGGGGCCGGCCCGCAGTCCGGAGCGTTCGAGGATCGGCGCCAGAAGACGGGTAGTCGTCTGCGGCGGGGAGGTGGATTCGAGGACGACCAGCGAGGCACGGCGCAGGTGAGGAACAATGGATTCGGCCGCCGCCCGGACGAAGGCCATGTCGGATTTCTTGTCCTCGAGGATGGGTGTGGGGACGGCGATGATGAAGGCGTCGGCGGGCTCAGGCTGCTCGCTCAACAGCAGGTTGCCGGAATGAAAGGCGGCCTGGACGAGAGTGCGCAGGCCGGGCTCCTGGATGTGGATCTCCCCGCTTTGCAGCAGGCCGAGAACGCGCGTATTGGTGTCGACCCCGGTGACCTTCAGCCCGTGAGTGGCGAATGTGCTGGCCGTGGGGAGCCCGATGTAGCCCAGGCCGAGCACACACAGAGTCTTAAATTCCACGCGGGGCTCCTTTCCGAAGGGGCTCCATTATCGCACAATCGGACTCGGGGCGGTGTGCAACGGCGGGGCTATAATTCCTCACCAGGGTTAGGCATCCTCTCCCCGGGAGGTGGGCATGGATCGGCCGCAGCACGTCCTCTTCCGCACACGAACGCTGGCGGATTTCCTTCTACCCGCCCTGACGATCACCTTCGGCCTGCAGTTTCTCCGCGTCTTCTTTCCCAGCCTCGTCTGGTATCTGCAGGATGCCACCGGGGCGGGATCGATCACGCTGGCGATCTACGCCTTCGCCGCGTTCCTGGTGGGATTTCTGGCGGCGATCTTTCGCCGGCTGGTCGGGCCTCGGCTCGCCCTCTGGATCCCGGCCGGCGGCCTGGCGATCCTGCGCGTGGTCGAGCAGGTGAGTGTGAGCCCGGCGCTCGATCTCTGGCTGGCCGTGGTCGGCACGGCGCTCCTGAGCCTCTTCCTGCCCGTCTGGGTGGGTCACTTGCGGGCGCGAGGAGTTGAGCAGGCCGGGCCGCGCTTCGCCTATGGCCTGGTGCTTGGCCTTTCCCTGGATACGGCAATCAAAGGCGCCGGGATGACGCTCGACCTGTCCTGGCACGCGGGCTTCCTCCCGCTCGTCATCGTCGCAGTCGCCGCGGCCGCCGCAATCTGGGCGCTCGTCCGAGAACCCATTCCTGCGGTAGAGGCGCCTTCGGAAGGGGGCTGGGGAGCGGCGCTGCCCCTCCTCATCCTCGGCCCCTACCTGATGCTGCAGATGCTCATCTTCCAGAACCAGGGCTGGGTCTCCGAAGTCGCAAGGGTCGGGATGGGAGAGGGCTTCGGGCTGGTGATGCTGGGAAACCTCGCCGCGGTCATCGCCCTCATCTGGTCTTTTGCGGTGGGGCATCGCTACCGGCTTGCCCTCAGCCTCGTGGGGGGAAGCTTCTTGATCCTGGTGGTGATCGGGGCCAACCGGCCGGGGATGGCCTTTCGCTTCGCGCTCGTCTTTGCCCAGGCGGCGATGGGCCTGGCGATCGCCTGGCTCGGAGCGACGGCGCTCCGCCCGACCCGGGCCGGCCTCGGCCGGACGACTCTTAGCGTGGGGCTGGGGCTCATCCTCTACCTGCTTCTCTCTTTCATCTACTACGTCTCTCTTAGCCTGGCCGTGCCCGTGCCGCGGGAGGCGATGATGCCGGCCGCCTCTGTGATCGTGGCCCTGGGCATGATCCTCATCGCCTGGCGGGCGCGCGGTGTGAGCCTGCCATCCTCGGCGGATAAGACGGCGCTCTTCCTGGCCAACGCCCTGCTCCTGGTGGCGGTGATCACCTGGGTGGCGATCGGCCCGGCGCCCTCCTTCGCCGCGCCCCAAGGGCTGCCGATCCGAGTGCTCACCTACAACATCCACTCGGCCTTCAACACTGAAGGCCGCCAGGACCCGGAGGCCATCGCTCAGGTGATCGAGGGCACGGGAGCAGATATCGTCGCGCTGCAGGAGGTCTCCCGCGGCTGGCTCATCGACGGAGCGACCGACCTGCCCGAGTGGCTCTCGCGCCGGCTGGGGATGCCCTATCTCTTCAACGGGACGACGGATCCCATGTGGGGCAATGCCATCCTCTCGCGCTACCCCGTTGTCGCTTACGGGTGGGGCCGCCTGCCGCTGGCAGGGACGCTCCTGGCGCGCGGCTTTCTATGGGCGGAGGTGGAGGCCGGCGGGCCTGAGCCCCTCCTGGTGATCGCCACGCACCTCCATCACATCGAGAGCGAGCACGGGCCGCGCCTGGAACAGGTGCCGGTCTTGCTGCGGTTCTGGGACGGAAGGCCACAGGCCCTCCTGATGGGCGACCTCAACTCCTTGCCTGATTTCCCCGAGATGGACCTGATCCGAGAGGCCGGGCTCATCGATTCGTGGGCCGAGGTGGGCGAG
>DATEAV010000283.1:0-3372 GCA_035288185.1 Anaerolineales bacterium
GCACAGGCGGCGGATCAGCTCCAGCCAGCCGGGCTGAGGCAGGATGGTGGTCATGTTGGCGGCGATCGGCTCGACGATGATGGCGGCGATCTCGCCCCAGCGGGCGCGGACCGTCTTCTCGAGCGTCTCGAATTCGTTGAACGGGAGGACGATCACCAGGTCCCGCAGGCAAGACGGGATGCCGGATGAATTGGCCACCGGCGTCGGGCTGCGGCGGGACCCGATCGACCCGTAGGCCGTGTAGGCCGTCGACCACAAGGCATAGTCGTGGAAGCCGTGGTAGGCCCCCTCGAACTTGACGATCTTCTCACGATGGGTGTGGGCCCGAGCGATCCGCAGCGCGTGCATCGTGGCTTCCGTCCCGGAATTGGCAAAGCGGACCATTTCGACTCCCGGGCACATCCGGACGATCCTCTCGGCCAGCTCCACCTCCAAGAGATGGGTGTGCGCGAAGAGCGTGCCGTTGTCGATAGCCTCGTGGACACGCCGATTGACCCGTGGATCGGCATGGCCCAGGATGATCGGGCCGAACGCCAGGCGGTAGTCGATGTAGCGGTTGCCGTCGGCGTCCCAAATGTAGGCGCCCTGGCCGCGCGCGATGACCGGCGTATCCTCCCCCCAGTAGCGGAAGTTGGAGCTCACCCCCCAGGGCATGACGGCCTGGGCGCGCCGGAAGGCGGCCCGTGTCTTGCTGAGTTCGAGTTCCTTAGCCATGCGGCTGTTCCTTTCCCTATCCCAGCTCTCGAAGCCCGGACGACCTCGGTCGTTCACCTGACACATCGACATCCAGCGGCCGGCGCAGCCTGGCTCGCCCCGCGCGGCCGGATCAGACCGTCCGGCTCACCTCGACGAGCGTGTCCTCCAGCCGGTTGAGGACGGCGTCGATCTGCTCGAACGTGATCACCAAAGGCGGCTCGATACGCACGGTGTGCGCGTTGGTGAGCGTGCCCGAGACAAGCACGCCGCGCTTGAACAGCCCCGCCGCCACTCGGTAGCCGATCTCCGGCGTGTGAAAGTGCTGGCCGATCAACAAGCCCTTCCCGGTGATCTCGCGGTAGATCTGGGGAAAGCGGGCGGCGAGGTCGCGCAGCTTCGGGATCACATACTCACCCTTACTTGCAGCCTGCTCCCAGAGCCGGTCGCGTAGGGTAACATGAATCGAGGCGATGGCCGCGCTGCAGGCCAGCGCCCCTCCGCCCGTGGTCGTCGTGTGGATGAATGGATTGGGCGCCATCATGCACTGCCAGATCTCAGACGTGGAGCAAAAGGCGCTGACGGGCATCACGCCGCCGCCGAGGGACTTGGCGACCGAGAGAATGTCGGGGACCACTTCCCAGTGGTCGACGCCCCACAGCTTCCCCGTGCGGCCAAGGCCGGTCTGGACTTCGTCGGCGATCAGGAGGCACCCGTAGTGCCTGGTGGCCTGACGGATCCGGGGCCAGAAGTCATCCGGAGGGACGATGGCCCCGGCTTCGCCCTGAATTGGTTCCATCAGAACTGCGGCGACGCCAATGCCCGCGGTCCGGCAGGCGTCAAGCTGGCGCTCGACCGCATCCGCGTCCCCGAATGGAACATGGTAGACCGGTCCGGCGTAGAGCTGGCCAACCGGCTCGCGGAAGTCGGCCTTACCGATCATGCTGAGCGAGCCCATCGTTTTCCCATGGAAGGCCTTGAGCGCCACGATGAAAGCGGGTTGGTGGGTGTACATCTTGGCCAGTTTGATGGCCCCTTCAATGGCTTCCGTGCCGCTGGCTGCAAAGAAGCTGTAGCAGAGGTCTCCCGGCGTGATCTCGGCCATCAATCGGGCGAGCACTCCCCGCAGCGGGTCGATGAGCTCCTGGCTGGGCATGGGCGTGCGCCGGAGCTGGGCAATTGCAGCGGCGACGATCTCCGGGTGCCCCCAGCCGTGGTTCATCATGCCAAAGGCCCCGAGGCAGTCGATGAACTCTCGCCCGAGGACGTCGCGAAAGAGGGCGCCCTGTCCGCTCCACTCGGTGACCGCCCAATCGCCCGCTTCGGTGACCGACTTACGGTAGTCGAGCCAGCCGCGGTTGAAGTGCTCTGCGAAGTTGGCGACCGTCTCCTCGATGATGGCCTTGCCCTCTTCCACCGAGATCTCGGGCTTGCGGATGATCTCCAGCCAGCGCTGTGAGTAGTCGAGAGCGGCGTCAAGTGATTGCGGCATCTTGCTCTCCCGGGGTCTACGGCGAGGGTGCGACTACCAGTCGGAGACTTCCCTGTACCAGGGCTTGCGCGTGCCCACTTGGGCCCGCTTCTTCCAGCGGTTGGATTTCGGCGCCTGCTCGATCGCCCGGAGGATGGCGTCGGCCTTGGTGCCGATGAGGGCGCAGTGCTCCTGGCTGAGGGCCAGCACCCGTTCCGCGCCCGACTTGACTTTCGCCAGGTTCTCGGTTGCAGTGTACCAGAACCCCCAGTCGCCGGACATCACGCGGGCGAGATACTCGAGATTGACTTCGGCGGACTCGTCGGCCCCGAGCCGGCCGGCGACCAGAAGGAGCATGGCGTCTTTGAGATCCTTCTCATTGATGTGGACGATCTGAAGCTTCTGCAGGAGGAGATCCGTGAGAGAGACACAGTGGGGGTGAAACTCGAGCCGCCCCTGGTAGTCGATCGGGTGGTTGTAGTCCAGACGGTCGAAGAAGACGTCCACCATCGGGATGCGTTCGCCGAAGTAGATATGGCGCTCGCCGCCGCTGAGCATCAGAGCCCGTCTTTCGACTTCGTAGCCCTGGGAGGCGAAGAAGTCGATCATCTTGCCGCGGTGCTTGCCGTAGGCGGCGAAATCGATGTCGGTGAAGACGCGGTCTCCCAAACGTTCCATCCGCCGGTAGAGCTCGACATGATCGGGAAAATAGAGATGGAGCGCGATGGGCCCCATCACGCGCAGGATCAGGCCGCGGCTCCGTGCCTCGTCGGTGAGGCGGCGTGCTTCCTCGATGTAGGTCTCTGGGGAAGGATATTCCTCGAGGGGAATATCTCGAGGGAGGCGGAACTTGCCAGGCGTCATCGCTTCTGCACCTCAGCCAGGGCTCAACCGGACGTGAAGATGTAATCCTGCACCTTGCCCTTTTCCAGCACGATCACCACGCCCTTGAGGATCCCCTCCGAGTACTCGCTCCCCGGGTTCACGATAAGCGTCCGGCGCACTTTCTGGGCGCCGCGCGATTCGTGAATGTGGCCGTGCAGGCCGAGCAGCGGCTGGTACTTCTCGATCACCCGGGCCACGGCATGACTGCCCACGTGGACTTTGTTGTCGGCCGCCTGGACGAGGTCCTTCGAGAGCTCCGGCGCCAGGTCGAGGGCGTAGCCGTAGGGCGGGACGTGCAGATTGAAGATCGCGCTTCCGACGTC
>DATEAV010000284.1:0-2035 GCA_035288185.1 Anaerolineales bacterium
TCGCTGACGACCCGGCCGTCGAGAAGGCGGATCGTCTGCGTGGCGAAGTGGCCGATGCGGGGATCGTGACTGACGACGACCACCGTCCGCCCTTCGCGATGGAGATCCGCCAGGAGGCGCATGATCTGGAGGCCGCTCTGGCTATCCAGGTTCCCGGTGGGCTCGTCGGCCAGGACCATGGCCGGGTCGTTCACGAGGGCGCGGGCGATCGCCACTCGCTGCTGCTGGCCGCCGGACAGCTCATCGGGCCTGTGACTCGCCCGATCGGCAAGGCCCACCTTCTGCAAGACGTCGAAGGCGCGCTCCGCCCTTCGGCGAGGCGGCACGCCGGCAAAGCACATGGGGAAAGCGACGTTCTCCTGCGACGTCATGCTCTGGATGAGGTTGAACGTCTGAAAGATGAAGCCCACCTGCGTCCGGCGATAGGCGGCCAACGCGTTTTCATCGAGCCTCTCCAGAGCCGTTCCACCCACCTCGATCCCGCCTTGGGTGGGCCGATCCAGGCCGCCGAGGAGGTGAAGCAGCGTGCTCTTCCCTGAGCCCGAGGGGCCGATCACAGCCGTGAAGGAGCCGCCCTCGAAGACAAGGTCGACCCCGTCCAGCGCGTGAATCATGGCCCGGCCCATGACGTAGTCTTTGCGCAGGTTGGCCGTGCGAACGGTGGGAGCAGACATCAGAAGAGGAAGGGGCGGACGACCGTGAGGCTGCCCAGTCGCGCAACGGCGTAGGCTGGGGCGGCCTGGAGCAGCAGGGCCAGGGCTTGCGATGCCAAGACGCTCCCCCAGGCCCGCCGGCTGCCAGGATCGACCTCGCCTCGGGCGGCCACGACCAGCAAGACGATGTGCCAGATGAGATAGAGATCGACGAGGCCAAGGATGCCTGCGGCGAAGAGCGCGCCTCCCTCGGCCCCGGAGGGCAGGAGGCCGGAGAGGCCGGGAGCCTGGATGAGCCGATGGGCGAAGAGGGTGTAGGCCGAGCGAACGACGTCCCGCACGGCGAAGGGCAGGCCTGCCCAGGCCACCAGATTCATCATGCTGGCCATCGTGCCTCGGCTGCCCAGGAGCGTGAGAAAGAGGTGAAGCGTCGCGCCAACGACGAGCCATCCGACCAAGACCTTCAGGACGGCGGTAAGGGCCGGGAACACGTAGATGAAGGTGGGCGAGGAGGTCGCCGCCCGAGCCTGCTGAATCTGGGCCTGCTGCTCCGGAGAGTAGTACTGAAACTCGGGAGGCAAGTTCATCGCTTCGAGCTCGGCCGCCGCCCTGCGGAGAGGCCCGCCGACGACAACGAGCAGGAGTGCGGCAAGCGTGATCACCAAGAGCGGTGTGATCCAGGACCGGCTTGCGTGGGCGGCGATCTCACGCAAAGCCGCTCGCGGCCGGAGAAGGACGGGGAGGAGCAGATCGAAGCGCAACCGCCGAGCGCGGCCGGCGTCCTCCGGATTCGGTTGGGTTTCCATGGGCACCTCGGATTATAGCAGGCGGAAGATCCGGATCACCGCCGGCAAAGCGAACCGGGCTGAGACCACCGGCGCAAGAGGCTACCACGAAAGGCAGAGAAAGGTCCATCCGGGCTCGTCGGTGAGGGGCCGGGAAGGGGCGGGAGGTTTGGCTTGTGGGGGAGGAAGGTGATCGGTTGATCGGTGATCAGTGGGCCGGCCGGCGAAGAGGCGGGGACGGGCAGGTGCCGGACGCGTGTGAGGGAGGAGGTGAACGGTGATCAGTGATCGGTGGGCCCGCCCGTGTGGCGGCGGGGAAGGTGAGGGAGGTTCCGCGTGCAGGAGGGGTAGGTGATCGGTGATCAGTGATCGGTGGGCCGGCCGGCGAAGAGGCGGGGATGGGCAGGTGCCGGACGCGTGTGAGGGAGGACGGCGTGCTGCACGGGACGGGCAGTCAAAGTGCCGGCCCCAGGATGGACCGCAGGTCTCCCGACTCGAGGAGACCTGCGGCACCGTCATCTGGGCGCATTGGCGGTTGGGCGCTTGTCGCCCTGGTGCCTTTCTGCCCAGTCACCAAGCAACCGTTCACCCTTTCCC
>DATEAV010000285.1:0-2887 GCA_035288185.1 Anaerolineales bacterium
GCGTACCACACCCGGATCGCGGTGACGATCCCCCAATCCTCGACCTCATGGCGCAACGGCTTGCCGAAGGCATGAATCCAGGTTGATGGATCCAGATAGGACGCCGGGTCATGGGCGAGGAGGATGAGGTCGATATCGGACTCGGGAGTGGCCTCTCCCCTGGCATGCGACCCCACAAGCGCCACGGCCGCAATCCCGGCTTCCGACTCCGCCCAGGATTGCACTCCGGCCAGGAACTCTCTCGCCCGCACCAAGTGCGCCAGGCCTCGCTCTCTGTCGAGCGAGTTCCTACGGGGCTTCGGCGAGCTGCCGATCATGCCATTCTCAGCGCGGGCAAGGCGTCCCCGCGGGTAGGACGAACCCCGCCAGGCGTCACGGCTCTACTCGTTGAACAGCTCGCCCACCGAGCGGCCCTCGTGAGCTCTCAAGATGACCTCCGCCAGGAGCGGTCCAACCGAGAGGATCCGCATGTTGGGGAGCCGTTTCTCGGGCGGGATGCCCACCGTATTGGTCGTGACAATCTCGCGCAGGCCAAGGCCCGCCAGGCGCTCCGTGGCCGGCGGAACCAGGAGAGCATGGGTGAACGAAAGGTAGATATCGGCCGCGCCGTGATCCCGCAAGATCCCCACCGCCTCGCTCATCGAGCCGCAGGTGAGCACCTCGTCGTCGACCAGGATGACGTCCCTGCCCTCCACCTCGCCGATCACTGTCGTCGCCCGCGCCCGCGGGTCGTCCGGCTTCCGCCGCTTCTCAACAAAGGCCAGCGGCGTGCCCAGCTTGGCGGCAAAGTTGCGCCCCTTCTTGGCGAACCCCAGGTCGGCCGTGGCAACGACAGCCTCCCTCAGGTGAAGTTCGAGGAAGTAGTCGCTCAGAAGGTGGAAGGCCGTCAGCACATCGCCGGGGATCGAGAAGAAGCCCTGGATCTGCCCGGCGTGCAGGTCGATGGTCACATAGCGATCGGTGCCTGCGACCTCGATCATGTCTGCCACCAGGCGCGCTGTGATCGGGACTCGCGGCTGGTCTTTCTTGTCGGATCGTGCGTAGGACATGTACGGCATTACCAGGGTGATGCGCGCCGCGGAATCTCGTTTGAAGCAATCGACCATGATCAGGAGCTCCATGAGATTCCGGTGGACGGGGGGCGACATGCTCTGGATCAGGAAAACGTCCTGGCCGCGCACGCTCCCGTGGAGCCGCACAAAGAGGTTCTCGTTGGGGAACTCGACGAGGTCGTAGGCCTCGAGCGGGAGCCGCAGGTAGTCGGCGATCTCCTTGGCCAGATCCTGGCTGGCCGAGCCAGCGAAGAGCTTGATCGACCCGTAGCCAAACGTCTTCCCCATGGCGTTTCCTTCCTCCCGCCCTGCCCGTCCCGGTGGCCTACGCCTGCCGACCGATAGTATTCAAGCGGCCGAATCGCGCAACCTGCCGACGACGGGCTTCAAACCTTCCCGCCGGCAAGCAGCGTCTCGACAGCCTGGCGGGGAGCCATCTGGTGGGCCAAGACGCGCTCCAGAGCGGCCTCAAACTCCCCGGCAGTCTTGGCTTTCCGCCAGTGGACGAAGAGGCTCTCGCGCAGAAGCATCTCCATCTCCGCGCGCGCTCGATCCCGGCGAAACCGCTCCAATCTTCCCGTCCCGACGAGGAATTCGCGGTGGCGGAAGATGGCCTGCGCCACCTCTTCGACGCCATCGCCCTTGGTCGCCACAGTGGGGAGAACCGGTGGTTTCCACCTCGAGCCGGCCTCGGCCGAGGGATAGGCGGCCTCCAAGGTCGCCCGGAGCATGCGGACGGCATGGTCAGCGCCCGGCCGATCGGCCTTGTTGACCACCAGGATATCGGCGATCTCGAGGATGCCGGCCTTGATGGCCTGAACCTCATCGCCCAGGCCTGGGGCCTCCACGACAATCGTGGTGTGCGCGGTGCGGGCGATCTCCACCTCGCTCTGCCCGGCGCCCACCGTCTCGATCATGACGATATCAAACCCTGCCCCGTCCAGGGCCGCCACCAGGCTGCCGGTGGCTGCCGCCAGGCCGCCGAGCGCGCCGCGGCTCGCCATGCTGCGGATGAAGACTCCACGGTCGCCGGCCAGGTCGTGCATCCGGATTCGATCTCCCAGAATTGCGCCTCCAGTGAACGGGCTGGAAGGGTCGACAGCGACCACGGCCACGGTCGGCCGGGATGCGCCGTGACGCAGGGTGTAGGCGAGGCAATTGACCAGGGTGGATTTGCCCGTCCCGGAGGCGCCGGTGATCCCGACGATGTGGGCACGGCCGGTATGCGGGTAGAGGGCCGAGAGCCCCTCGAGACCCTCCGGATCGTCGTTTTCGATCAGGGTGAGCAGGCGGCCCAGTGCCCGGCGGTCGCCCTCGCGAACCTGGGTGGCGAGATCCATCCCGCGCCCGCGCTTCAGGCTTCGGCCTGCCCGGTGGCCACGGCCTTCCTCACAGCCTCAACAACCGAATGCGTGGTTGTCCCTGGGCCAAAGATCTCGGCCACACCGAGGGCTTTGAGGGCCGGGACATCTTCATCGGGGATGATCCCGCCCACCAGCACCCGGACGTGCCCTTGCCCCTGCCCGCGCAGCAGCTCGAGCACGCGAGGCACAAGCGCCATGTGAGCGCCCGAGAGAACGGAGAGGCCCACGACGTCGACGTCTTCGTGCAGAGCCGCCTCAGCGATCATCTCGGGCGTCTGGCGTAGGCCGGTGTAGATCACTTCCATGCCGGAGTCGCGCAGCGCCCGCGCGATCACCTTCGCCCCCCGGTCGTGCCCATCCAGGCCCGGCTTGGCAACGAGGACACGAGTCTTCTTCTGAGGCATCGTCTGATCCGCCGAGGATTGGGGTTTCGCAGCGGATTATACACCGGCCGGGATCACGCCGCTCGGT
>DATEAV010000286.1:0-7470 GCA_035288185.1 Anaerolineales bacterium
CGTCCCGTAGTTGAACAGCTCAAATCCGATCAAGCCGCAGACGATGATCAGGCCGAAGGCGGCGCCCCGGGAGGGGCGCAACGCGGCGAGCGGCCGCCGCAGAAGGGTGGCCAGATCCTCAAGGATGTTGAAGCTGGCCCGGCGCGGTTGGGCGGGATACGTGGACATCGAAGCCTCCTCACAGCCTTGCGAGTGTGCCGTGAGTATAGAACATCCGTTCTATGTTGTCAAGAGGCGACGGGTGGGGCCCGGCTGGAGGGGTTGGGGCAAGGGTGGCGGGTGGGAAGCGGGAGGCGCGAGGGTGTGGGGGGACGGCGGAGGCTAGCTGGCCATACGCCCCCGGGTGTAGGTGAAAACCAGGATACCGCCCACGAGCAAACCTGCGAGGACAACCAAACCGGCCTCCGGGCCGAAGGGCCCGCCCGTCAGCGCGGCCGGGCCGTAGACCGACTGCTGGATCAGGTGGAAGCTCCCAATTCCGCTGACCGGGAAACCGAAGACCGGGCCTTCGAAGAAATTCCAGCCGAGGTGGAGGCCGATTGGCAGCCAAAGCTGGCGAGTGCGGATCCATCCGAATGCGAGGAAGAGACCGGCGCCAAGGATCCCGAGCGCCGCCGCCGGGGAGGATTCGGGGTTGGTGAGGTGTGCCAGGCCGAAGACGGCCGAGGAGAGGGCGAGGCCCCAGCCCAAGCCCATCCCTTCGGCGAGGTTCTGCAGATAGTAGCCGCGGAAGAGGAGCTCCTCTTGGATGGCAACGGCGACATAGAACAGAAGCCAACCCAGGATGGGGAAGATCACTTCCGCCGGGGGCCGGCTTTCCCACGCCCATCCTCCGAAGCGAAGCCAGCCGGCGGCGCGCTCGATGGCGAAGATGGCGCCCATCTGGACGCCGGCGATGAGAAAACCGGCGAAGAGATCGAGGGAGGCCCGCCGGCTCAGGTCGAGGCCGAGGGAGCGGAAGGAGCGGTGGTCGAGGAAGCGCCGGGCGATCCAGGTGGCGAGGAGGAAGGCCGGAAAAGCGGCGACGGTAGAGACGATCAGAAGATTCTGCGAGCTTAAGAGGGCGAGATCGGGCCGGGCGAGATCCAGGAGCATGGCTGCAATGGCGAGCGGGATCGTGGCGAGGATGATCAGGAAGAAGAGCAGGAGGCCGTGGAGCGTCAGGCGCCAGCCCGCCCGCAGGCGGCGTTCGGAAGGTGAGAGGAAGACACGTTCCAGGATCGGTCGGCGGTCCGTCATCTTGTGGGCAGGGGGATCACACCGCGGACCCCGGCACCCCCTGGCACCGCCCGCCAGGGCAGGTGTGCGTCCGGGGCAGGTGGAGCGCAGAGAGCGCGGAGCTTGGGAAACAAATCCATGAACTCTCTCCACGTTCTCCGCGTTCTCTGCGGTAGACGTCTTCTCTACGCTGCCGCATTGAGGTAGATCTGGTCGGGGTCGAACGTTCGCAGGATGTGCAGCTCTTCCCAAGTGGGGGCCTGCGTCGTGCGCAGGTCGGGCGCCAGGCGGAGCTCCCAGCCGGTGTTGGCGCGCGCTTGCTCGGGATCGACCCCTGGATGGACCGCGGCCAGGACGAGCTCGCCGTTCTCGTCGGGCTCCAGCAGGCCCAGGTCGGTGACGACGGCGGCCGGCCCGCCGCCCCGAAGGCGCAGCGCCTCGCGCGTGGCCCGGCCGTCGAGGAAGCCGGCGGAGGTTCGGAAATCACATTTCTCGGGGAAACGGCGCTTCTGGTGAGGCGTGAGGAGGTAACAGCGGTCGGCCCAAGCAGCGATCTCCATGCTCCCCCCGGAGCCAGGGAGGCGGACCTTGGGCCGCTGGTAGTCGCCGATGACGGTGGCGTTGATGTTGCCGAAGCGGTCGATCTGCGCCCCGCCCATGAAGCCCACCGAGACATGGCCCCGCTGCAAGTAGTAGGCGAAGATGTCGTACATCGAGCAGACGGCCAGCGAGCCCGAGACGAGCGTCGGATCGCCGATCGAGAGGGGCAGGCGCGCCGGCTGGGCGCCGATGACGCCGGACTCGTAGATCATCACCAGGTTGGGCGCGTGCGTGCGGCGGGCGAGGTTGCAGGCAAGGTTGGGCAGCCCGACGCCGACGAACACCGCGTCACGGTCGCGGAGCAGTCGGGCGGCATTGACGGTCATCAGTTCGGAGGGGGTGTAGTCGGCAGCGGCCATGGCGACTCCAGGGCAGGGATAGGAGGATGGTGATCGGTTAGTCAGTGATCGGTGGCGAGGGCATCCGTCGCCTGGGCACTAGGGCACTCGGTACCTGGGTGCCCACCGATCACCGATCACCGATCACCCGACACACCTCCGCCTAGCTCAGTACCTCCCATAGTTCACGGGCTCACTCCACAGCGGCGTCACCTTCAAGCGTTCGTGGACCTCGGGGCCGAGCTTCTCCCAATACTCATCGCGGTCTCGGACCCCGAAGACCCACTCGTCGAGCCAGGCCTGCACGCGAGCGGGGTCGGCGCTGATCCTGTCCCATTCGAGGTAGAAAGCGTTGTCGCGGTCGTAATAGCCCTGGGTGTAGGAGGGATGAGCGCAGTGAGGCACGTGGCAGACCGCGCTCACCACCATCCCGGGGATGAGGGTGCGATTGGGGTCGGAGCGGATCACGGCGGGGTCGACGATTTCTTCGGCGGTGAGGATCACCCGGCGCGCGGCGAAGGCAGCCTCGCGCTGTTCGCCGAGGATGCCCCACAGATGGCAGTTGCCGTCGGCGTCGGCCCGCTGGACGTGGACGATGGCCACCTCCGGGTGCAGGGCCGGCACGGCGACCACCTCGCCGTCGGAATAGGGATCGCGGATGTGGCGAAACAGGGGGTTGACGCGCTCGAGGTCGCCGGCGCCGGTCGGGTTCATGGGGAGGAAGGGGATTCCCATGGCCCCGGCGGTGAGGCGGGTGATCATGGCGAAGTGCGAATACTCTTCCCACTCGAGGTGCCCGGCCTCGATCTCCGCCCGGAGGATGCGGAGCGAGCCGACGCCGGGGTTTCCCGAGTAGGAGAAGATCACCTTGCGCGCGCAGCCCGCGCCCACCATCATGTCGTAGATCAGATCGGGCGTGGCGCGGGCGAGGACGAGGTTGCGCTTCTTCTGGCGGATGATCTCGTGCCCGGCGGCAAATGGGATGAGGTGGGTGAAACCGGCGGCGTAGATGCTGTCGCCGTCATGGACGTGCTCGGCGATGGCCTCGGAGAGGGGGACCAGTCTGCTCATGCAGCGCGGAGCTCCTGCCAGGGGATGCGCGGCGAGAAGTGTACTCGGATTCCCGCCCCGCCGGAATGGCGCTTGCCTGGCCCGGCTCCGCCGCGGGCTAGAATGCTGTCGATGAGAGCCGGACCGCACGCCGGGGACGGCGTGAGGCGTGGCGGGGGGGGCCGCCACTCTGTGCCGGCCGCCGCCCCGGGCGGGGGCCTCATCTCATTCGTGGGATCCTCCTTGCCGTGGGTAGGGGCGAAGCATTCGCACGGAGCAAGGCCTCGCCGTTGGCGGACCTGCGTGCGAATGCTTCGCCCCTAGATTTCGGCGGCGATGGCGCGTCACACCGCGTTGGGCCGTCGTCGCTCGTTTCGGCGGAGAGGAATGTTGGAGATGTGTGTGTGGGCGCACCGCCGTGCGCCCCTACGCGTGCCTCTTGATCGCGGCGGCACCCGCGCGCGGAGCCGCTAGGGTTGCGCCTTTTCCAGCCGCCCAGCCAGGCCGCCGCCGAGGAGGGCCAGGCCGTCGGTCGTCATATAGTGGCCGGCCGAGGCGTCGAACAGCACGGCGCCCTGCGCTGGGAACTCGTCATCCCCCGGCCAGAGAACGGCCGCCAGGCGCAGGCGTGGGAGCGGCGTGAAGGCGTGGGCATGGCCGAGCGCTGTAAGCCGGGCGCCCCCGAGGGCGTGCGCCGCGGCGTGAAATCCCTCCGGGTCGTTGCCGAAGGCTCGAGCGAGGCGATCGCCGCTGTAGCGCTGGTAGGCGAGGCTATAGAAGGCCCCATCGGGAAGCTCGCGGAAACCGATCCAGCGCTCAGAGAGAGCCGCGCCGTCGGCTGTCTTGAGGTAGTAGAGCAGCATGGCCGTGTCGAATACGGGACAGGCTGCGCCCGAGGCCTCGAGCCGCGGCTCGAGCGACGGCCAGGCCACGAGCACGTCTTGCCCCCAATAGGCGAGGCGAAGGCCTCCATCGGCGTAGACCGCCCCGGCGCGGGCCGCCAACGCCTCGGGCGGCTGAGATCGGACGGAGGCGCGCAGCGCTTCCACCTGGCGCAACATGCTTTCCTCCCAGCGCGCCCGGGCGTCATCGCCGCGGCCGGCCAATGCCGCCTGAGGATCCACCGCCTTTTCGGTCAGCCCTGTCACTGGGCGTGCTCCACGACCGTATCGATATACATCTTGATCGAAGGCAGGCCTGTGAGTCGCTCGTAGAAGAAGTTGTTCACGATATTGATCACCTCGGCCCGGGCGGCCTCCACCGGAACGCTGAGCACGCTGCCGGCCTCCTGGCGGGCGATGGCATCGCGTAGTCGCAGGAGCAAGCGGACAATCTCCGCCTCCTTATCGCCTTCGAGCGCCTGGATCACGGCCATGATGAGATGGTCGGCCTGGGTGATCAGCGCCTCCATGGTGACCGTCGAGCCCGGCTGGGCGGCGTCTTCGATCGTGCGGATCAGCGACCAGACCTGATAGAGCACCGTCGCCGGCTCGTCGAAGAGCTCGCGAATGAAGGCGGCCTCCTCATAGCGGCCGGTGAGGCGGAAGACGTTGTACATCCGTTTGGCGGCCTTGCCGTAGTTCTTGTCTTTAGTGAGGTACTTGTTCACCTCGTGTCCGAGCTGCTCGACGTAGTCGTCGAGGGCATCGGCCGAGACCTGCCGGGCAAGCTTGGAGAAGATCGGGATCGAGGCTGCGTCGAGGTAGACCTCCTGGAAATACGGGTCGAGGTACCCGTCGAGCGGGGTGATCGAGCCGTCGGGCGCTTCCCAGGTGACGTCGAGCATGTTGCTGGCGTTGGCCAATTGCTTGCGGGCGGGATCGGCCACCACCCAATCCAGCTTGCACCATCCCGGTTCGGCCGAGGCTTCATACCAGCCGATGGCGGCGGACTCCCCATTAGGTCGGAAGCCCTCGATCTGGCCCGTTCGAATCTCCTCGGGCTTCCAGGAGATGGGCGATCCGGCCCGGATCGGGCGCCCGTCTTTCACCACGTCGAAAGGATACGATCCGAACTTCACTTCGATGAGCTGATGCATGGGGCCTTTGGCGGTGGAGATCGCCTTCTCGCGCATCACCTCGGCCAGAATCCGGCAGGCCTCCTGGCGTGTGGGGGCAATGATGTTCACCCGCTCGAAGTAGTCGCAGTCGCCCGGGTAGCTCTGGATCTTCGATTGGGCGGCCGAGCCGGAGAGCGCCAGAGCAGTCTCCACCTTGCCGGGCTGATCGCGGAACTCCACCAGCTGGCCGATCTCGCGGAAGTAGGTCAGGTCCTCGGGGCTGAAATCGAGCATCGAGACCTTGTGGCCAAAGACCCCGGCGCGGGTGTCGACGACGATATCCCCGCCGGTCTGGGTGGCAGCCATCGCCGTGAGCCATTGAAGGGCTTCCGCCTCGTCGAGCTCGACGCCGAGGCGGCGGGCGGATTCGACGATTCGGGCGACTTCGGACGAGGGCGTCGGGGCCTGCGGTTGTGCCATCGCTGCCACTCCTGAGGGGTGTCTCCTCGCCATGATACCTCACTCGGGCCGGGACAGTGGGGGCGAGTCCGAGGTCGTGGTCGGACGCGGTTTGGCCTTGTTTGGCCGCTCACGGGCGTGCATGAGGTTGAGGCCACCAGGCGCTCTCTAGGCAGGGCCTCCCTTTCCGGCGGGAACTGAGCGGTCGGGCCGCATGCGGCTCCTTTCGTACGGTCAAGGCCACCTTGTATTAGAATCGGCAGCGTAACACCCGGCTCGTGCCGCTTGGCCAATAGTCCGGATACCGGGCCGCAGGGTGATGTGCCGCTGTCCCTCGGGCCAACAGCGCACGCCGTGGCCGCAGGGTTGCCATCCTTTGGAGAGGTAGCCTATGTGTCGGAACATCAAGAAGCTGAGGGATCCGGAGCGCCTTGCTGGCGACGAGGAAGTGAGGCTCGCCGCCCTGCAGTACGTCCGCAAGGTCTCGGGGTACCGCACGCCGTCGCGCGCCAACGCATTGGCGTTTGAGGCCGCCGTGGATGAGATTGCCGCCTCCACCGGCAAATTGCTGGCCCGCCTCGTTGCGCGAGAGACACCTGGAGCTCCATCCCCGTCCTCCGGGAGCTAAGGCGGCTTCGGAGCGAGAGCTGCGCCGGCTCGCTCGATCCGCGAAGTCTGCATCGATCGAATGGCCCTACCTTGGCTTATTGGCAGGAATTGATTACCATCTTCCGTCACTATTTCCTATGGCCAATGTCACCCGCGAGCGTCGATGGAAAGTGCAAGTGGGAGACGAGGAGACGACGGCTGTCTTCCAGCCCGCCTCCACGCCGCTGGCAGGGGCGCTCTTCGTCTGCGCCCACGGAGCCGGCGGCCACCTGGCGGACCGCGGCATGCTCCAGGCTGCCGAGGCCTTGGGCGGCATTGGCCTGGGCATCGTGCGCTTCAACTTCCTCTATCGCGAGGGTGGAAGCCGCCGGCCAGATCCGATGCCCCGTCTCCAGGCGTGTTTCTCGGCCGTGGTGGAGAGGGTCCGTCGCGAGATCCGTCCGCCGATCCTCCTCATTGGTGGTCGATCGATGGGCGGACGGGCAGCTTCCATGCTGGCGGCCGACGGCTATGCCTGCGATGGTCTTCTCCTGCTGGCCTATCCGCTTCATCCGGCCGGCCAATCGGAGAAACTGCGCTCCGCTCACCTAGACCGAATACCCGTTCCGGTGTTGTGCCTCAACGGTACGCGCGACAGTCTTTGCCGGCAGGATCTGATGGAGGGCGTCGTGCGCCGATTGAGCCCGACGTGGACCATGCACTGGTTGCAAGGCGCGGATCACGGCTTCCACGTGACGAAGTCTTCGGGCCGATCGGAGGCGGAAATCCTGGCCGAGATCGCTGAGGCCAGCCGCGCCTGGCTGGGTCGTTTATCCCGCAGCCGGGACGACGGCGGCTGATCAAGCGCCGGCGATCGAAGGGCGGCGACTTCGGCCCGGAGGGCGGATCGTCCACGTGGCCGGCGGTGTGGTTTCTTCTAGGAGGTAGATGATGGAGTTCTGGGTTGGCACGAGCGGCTACAGCTATAAGGAATGGAAGGGCAGATTCTATCCGGCCAAGCTGCCGGACGACGAGATGTTGCGGGCCTACGCCGACCGCCTTCCGGAGGTGGAGATCAACAACACCTTCTATCGGCTACCCAAGGCGGCCGTTCTCGAATCGTGGGCGGAGCAGGTCCCCGATGGTTTCCGATTCGTCCTCAAGGCCTCGCGGCGGATAACCCACATCAAGCGCCTTCGCGATGTCGCCGAGGAAACT
>DATEAV010000287.1:0-3888 GCA_035288185.1 Anaerolineales bacterium
CCGCCCGGCGTCCAACCCGAGGAGCCCCGCTACTACCCCAGCCCCTCCGGCTGGCCGGAGACTCAACCGGCGGCCGCTTACGACGACAATGGGCGCATCATCTACCGGTGGCACAACGCGCAGGCCAACGGCTACACCCAGTACCGCTTCGGCGCCGGGTTCCCGGCCAGCTATGTCCCCTCGAGCGCGATCCAGAGCGCCGCCGCTGCCCCGCAGGTGAGGATCTCCACCGAGGCGCTGGGGCCGCTCCTCTGCCTCGGCCTCTTCGGCGCGCTCGTCGTCGGGTGGGCGGCGCTGGCAGGCTACGCCGGCAACCGGCGCAAGCTGGCCTACCTGCCTCCCAAGATCGCCATCGAAGGCCACGGCATCAAGCGCGGGCTCACGGCCGTCGAAGCCGCCGTTCTTCTCCAGACGCCGCTGGATCGAGTGCTGACCATGATCCTCTTCGGCCTGATCAAGAAGAACGCCGCCCGCGTCGTTGCGGAACAGCCGCTGCGAGTGGAGGCCATTGCCCCGCCTCCCGAGGGATTGCACGACTATGAGCTCGCCTTTCTCCCCATGATCGTCATGCCCGAGTCGCGTGAGCGCCAGGCCGATATGCAGAAGGTGACGGTCGGCCTCGTCAAGGCCGTCCAGGAGAAGATGAAGGGGTTCAGCCTCCGGGAAACGCGCGACTACTACCGGGGGATCACCGAGAAGGCCTGGCAAGAAGTGGAGCAGGCCGGCACGCCCGAGGTGAAGTCGCAGCGGTTTGATGATTCCCTCGAGTGGACGATGCTCGACCGGGATTTCGAGGGTCGCACGCGGCGAACGCTGAGCACCGGACCCGTGTTCGTTCCCATCTGGTGGGGCAACTATCGCCCCTCCTACTCGCCGCCCCGCGGCGGAGCCATGCCCGTTGGCCGCGTCGCCGGCCCGGCGGCGCCGTCGGGCGGCGGGGCCTCCCTGCCTCATTTGCCGGGCGCCGATTTCGCCGCCTCGATCGTGCGCGGAGTGCAGACCACCGCGGGAAACCTCGTCACCAACCTCACCTCCTTCACCGGCGGGGTCACCACCAAGACCAACCCGCCGCCGCCCCCGCCCAAGGCTTCGCCCTCGCGAGGAGGCTGGACCTCCGGAGGAGGCGGCCATTCGTGCGCCTGCGCCTGCGCCTGCGCGGGCTGCGCTTGTGCATGCGCGGGGGGCGGCCGCTGATGGCAGAGCCCGGCCGCGCCAGCGAGCCCGCGACGGGCCTGTTCGCCTATCGGCACGAGGCCGAAGGAGAGACGTCGAGGGTCCATCTTCGTCTCGAGCCGGACGGCCAGGCCCTGCTCCTGGTCAACGCCAACCGAGCCTACCATCTGAACCCGACCGCGGCCGCCCTTGCCTGGTTTGCTTTAGAGGGCCGTAGTGAGCCTGAGGCGATCGCGTTTCTCCGCCACCGCTACCGCGTCTCACCCCGCACCGCTCGGGCCGACTTCTCCGACGTAAGCGCCCAAGTGCGCGATCTCGTACGTCCGAATTCGGCCTGCCCGATCCATGAACTGGATTTCGACGTCTTGCCCCCGCTCTCGCAGGCCCCTTCCGCACCCTACCGGATGGACCTGGCCCTCACCTACCGCTGCAACAATGGCTGCGCGCACTGCTACAACGCCCGGCCTCGCTCGCACCCCGAGATTGGCGCCCAGGAGTGGATGCGGATCCTCTCCCGACTGTGGGACGTGGGTGTGCCGCACATCTGCTTCACGGGCGGGGAAGCCACCCTGCGCGACGACCTGCCGGAGCTCGTCGCACACGCCGAATCGCTCGGGCAGATCACCGGCCTCCTGACCAACGGCCGCCGCCTCGCCGATCAAGACTACCTTGGGCGGCTTGTGGATGCCGGGCTCGACCACGTCCAGATCACCCTGGAATCCCACGGGCCTGAGATCCACGACCGGATGGTCGCGTGCCGCGGCGCATGGCGGCAGACGGTGGCGGGCCTGCGCAACGCGCTCCAAAGCCGGCTGTTCGTCATGACGAACACGACCCTTCTGGCGGAGAACGCCCCCTTCCTTGGCGAGACGCTCGACTTCCTCGCCGATTGCGGCGTCCCCACGGTCGGCCTGAACGGGCTCATCCGAAGCGGATCGGGGGCCGTCGTCGGGACGGGCCTGCCGGAAGCGGAGCTGACCCCTCTTCTGGAGCTCGCCCGGGAGCGGACAGCGACGAGCGGGCAGCGGCTCATCTGGTATACGCCGACGCAGTATTGCCACTTCGATCCCGTGCAAATGCAGCTCGGTGTGAAGGCCTGCACGGCCGCCGCCTACAACATGTGCGTCGAGCCGGACGGCGCCGTCATCCCCTGCCAGTCGTACTATCAATCCATCGGCAACCTGCTCTCCGATCCGTGGGAAGCGATCTGGAATCATGAGCTCGCGCTGTGGCTGCGCGAGCGCCGCTACGTTCCGCCCAGGTGCACGGATTGTGCATTGCTTGCAGAATGCGGCGGGGGATGCCCCCTCTCGCTTCCCTCATTGCAGCCCACAGCCGTTGAGCCGGCGAGGGACTAGAAACCATGGCTTCGATCCTTTCCCGCCTCCTGCCTCCCTCCAGCCCACCGGAGCCGATCCGCCCCGGCCTCTACCACGCGCTCGCCCCGCGGGACGCGGCCCAGCCCTACCGCCTTCACCTGAGAGTGGAAGCCGATGGCAGCGGCATCCTGATCGTCAACGCGGCGACCGTGCTCCACCTGAACAGCTCCGCCGCGGAGCACTCTCTGCTGTTCATCGAAGGCAAGACGGAAGAAGAGGCCTCGCGAGCCATCGCCTCGCGCTTCCGGGTCAGCCGCAGGCGCGCCCTCGCCGACCACCAGGCACTGCGCGCCAGAGTCCTGACGATCGCCACCACGCCCGAAATCGACCCCGTTCTCTTCCTCGGCATGGATCGCACCGATCCCTATCCGGATGACCTCACGGCGCCCTATCGCCTGGATCTTGCGCTCACCTACCGGACCACGCCCGGGGCCGCAGCCGACCCGCGCGTCCGCCGCCGCGTGGATCGTGAGCTTACGACCGAGGAATGGAAAGAGACTCTCGGGAAATCGTGGCAGGCCGGCATTCCGCATGTCATCTTCACCGGCGGCGAGCCAACGCTTCGAGACGACCTCGTCGAACTTGTCGGTCATGCGGAGAAGCTTGGCCAGGTCGCCGGCCTGCTCACCGACGGCCGGCGGCTGGCGGCGGCTTCGTTTCTCTCCTCCCTCTCCCTGGCCGGGCTCGATCACATCCTAGTCACGCTCGATCCGGCCGACCCGGCCACCATGGCCGGGCTGAAAGCCGCGATCGCCTCCGACGTCTACACCGCAGCCCACCTCACCTTGTCCCCGGGGACGAGCCTCGAGGTCCCCGCCCTCCTGGAAGAACTGCGGGGGATCGGCCTCGCGGCGATCTCCTTCTCGGCCAGCGACGAGTCTCCCGAGACGGTCGCCCGGCTGGCCGAGGCCCGAGCCGCCGCCGCCCGGCTTGGCATCTCCCTGATTTGGGACCTGCCGGCCCCCTACTCCGCCATCAACCCGATGGCCCTCGAGCTCGAGAAACCCGCTCAGGGCGCCGGGCGTGCCTTCCTCTATGTGGAGCCCGACGGTGACGTTCTCCCTGGGCAGGGAATCGAGCGTAGCCTGGGAAACATCCTCCGCGACGATTGGCCATCGATCTGGCGCGCAGCAAAGCAGCCCGCCTGAGGCCGCCAACCCGGCCAGCGCCGTGCCCGCCGCCTCCCCCGACCTCCAATTCTGGCACCGTCGTTACCAGCATCAAGCCAGCTGGACGGCGTCGCTGCGCGCGCACGCGTATGAGGCGACGGGCCTCTCGCGCTCGCAGCGGATCCTCGAGGTGGGATCCGGCACCGGCGTCATCACCGCCGAGCTTC
>DATEAV010000288.1:0-6042 GCA_035288185.1 Anaerolineales bacterium
GCCCTGGGGCCTGCCGACGCGCCCGTCACCCTCATCGAGTTCTCCGACTACAACTGCCCATTCTGCCGCCAGTGGTATCTGGAGACGTTCCCGGTCATCATGGATGAGCATGGGGACGAGATCCGCTTCGTCTACCGCGATCTCCCTGTCGTGGGCGGAGGAGCGGTGGGCTTCCTCGCCGCCCAGGCGGCCGAGTGTGCCGACGATCAGGGGGCCTACTGGGAGTTCCAGGAGGCGCTCTTCCTCGCCGAGTTCGGTCTCAACCGCGACGCCTATCTCGCCTACGCCGACGGGCTCGGCCTCGATCGGCACGCACTGGCGGAGTGTCTGGATAGTGGATACTACGAGGAGGAAGTGCGGGGCGACCTCGCCGACGCCTTCTCGCTCGGCGTCAGCTCCACCCCCACGTTCTTCATCAACGGGATCCCGGTCGTCGGCGCTCTGCCGACGGAGACCTTCCTAGCCATCATCGAATCCGAGCTGGCGGAGTAGCGCGCCAGCCCCTCCCTAGTCCCTCTCGATCCCATCAAGAAACTCGAGCAACAGTGAGTTGAAAGCCTCCGCGGCGTCGATCGGCGTGGCGTGCCCCGAGCCTTCGATCACCTCGAGCCGCGCGCCCTCGATTCCCCGGGCGATCCCCACCTTGGCCGGGAGAGGCACCGTCCGATCCTCGGATCCAGCCACCACCAGCGTCGGCACACGGATCTCCCCCAGCCGCCCGCTCAGATCAGACCGCAGGACGGCTCCCATCATTCGCAGGTAGGCCGCCCGAGAGTTGGAGGCGATCCTCTGGGCCGCGGCTTCTCGCAGAGGCCTCTGGTCGGGACGGGGGAAGAGCCCACTCCCCACCCATGCACCCGTCCAGCTCATTGGCGCCGCCAGAAGCAGCGCGACCCTCACGAGACCTCGGAGGACGCTCCTCGGAGGCTGGCTCAAGCGCGCGAAGGAGTTTACCAAGACAAGCGAGCGTACCTTCGATGGTGCATCCAGCGCCAGCTGCAGGGCAACCACCCCGCCGAGGGACAACCCCACCACGTGAGCCGGCGTCAAGCCGAGTGAGCCGAGCAAGCCGGCCACGGGCCGGGCGAGGGCCGCGGTGGAGAAGCGGCCGCGGGGCAGGCTGGATTCCCCATGACCTGGCAGGTCGAGGGTGAGCACCGGGTAGCGAGGGGTCAGCGTCGGAAGCTGGAAGAGCCAATCGTCGCCGCAGGAGCCGAGGCCGTGAAGGAGAACGATCGTCGGGGCCCCGCGCCCGCCGAGGCCATGGAGAGTGTAGTGCAGACGCAGCCCGTCATAGTCCAGGTGGGGCATTGTAAGGGTCGGCGTTGCGGCTAGGAGCCGAAATCGATTTCGACGACCACCATCCGGTGATCGGAGGCGAGGGAATCGGCCACCCAGGCGTCCACAGGCTCCAGCCCGCGAAGCCAGACGTAGTCGATCCGCGTGCGGGGATCCACGGCAGGGTCGGTTGGGGGAGGCGGGTCGAATCCAAGCATCACAAAAGGATCTTGAAAGCCGGCCGCCTCGATCGCGCGCGTCACCTCGCTCCCCGGCTCGGCGTTGAAGTCGCCGCCAAACGTCGCCGGGTTGGCGCCACCGATGAAGCGAAGGGCCTCCCCAATCTGCAGCCCCGTGTCTTCATTCGATAGCCCCATCCAGATCCCGAAGGCGTGGAGCTCCTCATCGCCCGGATGCAAGGAGACGCCCACGATACCCGTCTGCTCCTGCAGGCTGGTGAGAAGCTGCCGACTCACTTCTGCCGGCCGCCCGCGGTAGAGCACGGCGATCCCGGTGAGGTGCTCGACGGCCGGGAGGTAGGCGACGTTCATGCGCAGCCGCCGGGCCAGAAAGTGGGCGTCATCCACGCCGTAGCTTGTCAGCCGTCCGGCGTCCACCTCCTGGAGCGCAATGACGTGCACGCCTTCGTCCTCAATCGCCTGGGCTATCTCTTCAAGCGTATAGTGCCATTCGACGTCGTATCCATAGTGGATGTTGTATGTCGCCACGCGCAGGGGTCCGGATTCGGGAAGGGGAACGGCTGGCTGGGGCCAGACGGCGAAGAGGGTGATGATCATAAGCCCGGCGCTCCCCAGCCCCACTGCTTCGGCCCGAGACGAGAGCTCGTCCCAGCTCACAACCATCGGGTTCTGCGAGACGACCCCGACGCCCGCGAGGAGCGCCGCCGTCAGGTAGACCGCCCATCCCAGACCGCGCATGAACGGCAGAGAGTAGGGATAGGTGAAGGCGAAAGCGTTCAGAAAGTTGAGGATGAGCAGCACGGCCATCCCCAGCGCCAGCATCGGGCCGACCGGCCTCTGGCGGGTCGTCCGCCCGTCGAAGAGAAGGGTGAAGGCCACCAGCGCGACCGCTTGCCCCACAAGAAGCGCCGCGGTGGAGACCACCCCTCGGACGAAGTATCCAAGGATGAGCGTTACAGGAAGGAGGAGGGCCACCAGCCAGCGCACGCCCGGCCGGTCGCAAACGGCGCGATTGACCTCACGGCGGACGCGAGGGATAAGCGCCAGGAGGGTGATCACCAGCAGGAAGGCGGCCACGAGCGGATAGGGCGCCCCGCTCCACTGGGCCACGGCGTTAGGCAACGCCAGGAGTGATGTCTCTATGAAGATCAGAGCGCCCAGGCCGATCCCCGCGCGGATCCCCAGCCGGCAGGGGTTCTGGCCGCCGGTGGCCCGGCGCTGCAGGAGCGCCGCCGACACGGCCAGTATGATCACACCCCAGGCTACTTGAACGGGCAGCCACCACGGCCTCAGGCTCAGATCAAAGGTCTGCCCAAGTGCCCGGAGCACCTGGTCGAGCGCCAGCGCGCCGGCGAGAGCCGTGAGGGCCAGAGGACGACGGGCGACAAGGAGACCAGCGAGGTAGAGGCCCCCGGCAGCCAGGACAACCAGGCTCCCCCAGAAACGGACCGTGGCATCGTTGATCGTCAGCGCGATCCGTCCCATCGAGGCCACGGCGGCGAGAGCTGCCAGCCAGGCGCGCGGCCAGCCCGAGGGTGCCACCACGGGAGCGGAGAAGGCAACCGCCACCAGGAGGACGCTGACCACCAGCCAGGCGTCCGGAGTCCCGGCAAAGACCTGGTCGTAGATAATCCCAAACAGGACGGAGAACACGGCGCGGAGGGCCTGGAAGAAGAAAAGTAGGACCGAGACGGCCTCGACCGCTCGCAGGAACCGGGGCTGATACATCGGGCCTCCTCCGGCGGAGCGATGGCGAATCTGTTCTCGCCGCCCTGCTCCGTTTGTGGCTCCCGCTAGTATGGCACAGAAAGTCGCGAAGGCGGAGGGAGGAACCTCCGCGTTTGCCGCCGGCTGAAGCCTCTGCTCCAAGTCCGAGGCTCCTGGAGTGGAGGCTTCAGCCGGCCCAGCATCCAGAGGCACCGAGGTGGCCGCGCACTTCGCCTTCGCGCCGGCCGCCGTCTGCGGCGGGCCTTTCATTCGCGCCGGCCGTCGCTCCTCCCCTCCCTGCCGGCCGCCGTCCGTCGAAGACCCTGGAGCGTGGAGCTTGTGAATGAATCGCGCCGACACGACTTCGTGCTCTCGGCGCGGTCAACCTCGCCCCCTGCCTCCGCTCTCCGCTTGAGATTCCCCTCACCGCACGTCGCACCGATGCGAAGAGGGGGGGTAAAGAGGTTCAAGGATGGTAGGGGGCGGCTCGCCCGCCCCCTACCATCCTTGAAATCCTCCCCCTCCCCCGGCGATTGCTTGAAGCATTGGCGCGCCCGGCACACGCCGGGGGCGGGGGCCAGGGGGCCGTCTCGCCCCGGCGGGCCGGGGCTTCGCGGCCCGAACGGGGTAGGGGCCATGTGCCGATGCTCTCTCCATAAGAGGCGCATCGTGAGCACCTACTCGGGAATTGACTCACAAGCTGGCAGCGAGAGGGGCGGCGGCCAGTCTTCGCGAGCCAGACCAGACAGGTGCGGGACGGCCGCACCTGTCTGGTCTAAGCGTGCTAGAGGGAGAGCCCCCCGAAGGGGTCTTTCCAGGCCAAGAGCGCCTCGCGGAGCTCTTCGTGTTCGGCGGCCGCCTCCTCCAGGCTGCGGCCTTGCAGCGTGGCGTCGATCGCCTGGCGGAAGGCCCTCGCCCCAGCCGCCGGCCCGGCCGGATGCGCGTGAATCCCGCCGCCTGAGCCGATCACGATGTCGGGCCCAAGATCCCGAATCACCTGAGGCACCATCGCCGGCGTGATCCCGCCGGAGGGCATCGGGAATACCGGACGAATCTTGCCCATCGGAAAGCTGAGGTTCGCCGCCACCGCCCTAAACTTCTCAGGTAGAAAAGGCGCCTTCCCGTAGGGCGCGGGGAAGACGACGATATCGGCGCCCGCCAGCCGCGGCAGCTTGCCAAGCACTAGATGCGAGCTGATTCCATGGTCCGGGGAGGCATACAGGGCGCCGGCCAGATCCATGTGCGCCAGGATCGGCACGCCAACCGCGGCATCCTCGGCCAACGCCCGGAGAACCGGAAGCCCCACCGCCAGGTAGTTGACCATGATGGCATTGCAGCCGAGCTCCACCGCCCGATGGGCGTTCTCGAAGACGCGAGGGATCTCGTCCGAAACGTTCACTGCGTAGAGCGTGTGCTCGCCTGTGGCCTCGAATACTTCCTTCTCCGCCTGCATGTAGAGCCGTGCCCGCGCCGCCACCCGGTTGAACGAGGCGTCGGCGAGGAGCTCATCGTCCTTGACGATGTCGCACCCCCCCATCGCTGCCGCTCGGAACAGCTCGACGCCGACCTCGGGGGAGTAGCCGGTGCAGGGCTTGATCATGTTGTTGAGGAGCGGCCGCTGTGGCACCCCGAGGGCCTGGCGAACTCCCTCGATTCCGAACTTGGGTCCCTGGAATCCCTCGAGGTAGCTGGACGGCAATCGCAGATCGACAAGCTTGAGCTTCCCGGCCATCGAGATGTTGCCGATGACGGCGGTGAGCAGCATCGGGATCTGCGGACCGATGTTCGCCACAGGGAAGGCGATCTGCACGAGGTAGCTGCGTTCGGCCGTTTCCGCCGCCTTCCATTCCTGGTCAGGCGCCTCGTAGACTCCAACGACCTTGGCAACGTGATGGGCGCGCACTTCGGCCGTCTCGCCCGGCACCGGGACCCAGGTGCCGGTGCTCTGCTCGATGGCCAACGCCGGCGCCAGCCGGTGGACGTCGATCTTCGCCGGGACCTGCGCGAGGTAGCTGGCCAGCACGTAGCTTTCCAGGTCGATGGCTTCGGGGAGCGCCACCGGAAGCGAGCTCACATCAGGTGTAGACATGGCAAACTCCGGTCAGTGATCGGGGATCAGTGATCAGTGATCAGTGATCGGTGGTCGGTGATCGGTGATCGGTGGTCGGTGGTCAGTGGTCAGTGGTCGGGCACTAGGACACTCAGGCACTTAGGCACCAAGTGCCTGTGTGCCCAGGTGCCCAAGTGCCCCGGGCCCGCGTGCCCGATCACCGAGTAACCGATCACCAAAGTGTTTCACGCCTTGTACTGCGTGTCCATGAACCAGTTGAGGACGTCCGTCACCATCCCGCGCATCTCGGCCGAAGAAGCCATCCCGTACACCGGGCCAATCCCTTGAGGTGCTTCGGGATGCTCCCGCACGTACGCCACCGCCTCCCGCAGATCCTCCATGAACCGCTCCCGCACCCCGCTCTGCGTGTGGCGCAAGGTGACGCAGATGTGGATCGAGGGCGGGAGATGGAGCCCGTTCAGGCCCCAGCCACGGGCCGTCATGAATTCGAGAACCTGGTAGACGTTGAGGCTGTCGGAGCGGAAGGCGATCACGAAGAGGGGGTCACCGATAACCTCGAGCTCCGAGATCTTGCGGATCTCGGTCTTGATCCAGGCTGCGGTCTCCAGAATCCGCCGGGCCGCTTCCAGGTAGCCCTGCTCGCCAATCGAGACCAGCGCCGCCCAGCAAGCGGCGCTCAATCCACCCGGCCGGCTCCCGGCGAAAGTCGGCGAGTTGTAGAGGCCCCCGGGCCAGTCGGCGATCGAGAAGTACTGGAAGTGGCGCAGCTCAGGGTTGCGGTAGAGG
>DATEAV010000289.1:0-2913 GCA_035288185.1 Anaerolineales bacterium
CTTGGCTTCGCGGAAAACGGCTTGTCCGTTCTTCGTCCCGAAGAGGATGCATTCGCCGGGGCCAACCCGGACCACATCGAAGGGATGCCACCAGCGGCAGCTCCGGCAACGGCCGAGAAAGGGACTCGCATCCATCGCCTATCGCTTGGCCCGCCGCCGCCCTCGCCGGATGCCTGCGGCGCGGAGCTGCCGATCAATCTCCCTGCGCTGTGCCTTCAGTTCGAAGACGAGCGCCTTGCGGGCGATCTTCTGGCGCTCGGCGATCGCTGTCAGCCGCTCCTGGAGTCGCTTTGCGGCCGTGCGGCGCCGCGCGGTCCGTCGCTTCCTTCTCGCCATGTCCGATCTCCTTTCGCGCGGTGGCTTTCTACTTCGTCTCCTCGCCGCGGGGCGGGCCGCCGGTGAGCATGGGCTTGGGCTGGATCGCCCCAATCGGCTCGATGACCCGCGCCTTCATCAGACGGACCTGGCCCTCATCGAACCATTCCGTCGTCTGCAGCTTTCCGTCCGTCCCTGGCTTTTCGGCCTGGAGTCCGAGCCGTGAACAGCCGTAGAGCCAAGTGGTGCGCCCGACGACGATGCCGCAAAAACCGCTGATGACGTCCTTCGCGCGGTCGCCCAAGTCCACAAGACCCATCTGCTTGAGTCTCGCCATATCTACCTCCTGCTGTGATTGACCGTCACCCGCGACCGTGCCCGCCAGCGCGCCCTCTGGATGTCAACGTCGATGCTCCGGAGCCGCTCGGCCTCTTCGCTGGCCTGCTCGAAGTCGCGCGCCGCAGCGAGAGCGTGGGCCATAGCCTCGCGCGCCCGCGGGCCGCCGTCGCCCCCGTGGTAGACGAGCGCGTTGAGGGCGGCGTCTATCGTGCCGGGTTGCGCGATCTTCATGAGAGGACTTTCGTCCATTGGATTCTTGGCACACGCTCAAGCCACTCGTGAACGGGCGTCGCCAAGCTGATCCCCGGTTCCGTGGGATACTCGTACTCCAGTTCTACCAACTCGCCGGCCCGCGTCTCAAACGCGCGAGACCTGGGGCCAATCCTCTGGCGATAGACCGCGCAATCGGTGACGCGAATGATCCGATACGCGGGCCCATCGAGATCGAAGCGCACAACATCGCCCGGGAGCATGCGATCGCTCACGAGGCCGCCCCGAGAGACGGTCGGCTGCGGCCATTCATCGGCATGAGCGCCGCCTGTCTGCGGATTGGCGCCCGATCGCGGCGGGCGAGGCCACGGAGCTGGGCGAGGATCACCCGATGGTGGGCGAGCGCCGCCTCGATCTGCGCGAACTCCTCGTCATGGCGGGCTGGTAGGCCGAAAGCGCGGGGGTCACTCATGGCTGCTCTTTCCCTTCTGTTTCTTCTCCACGTAGCTCTCGAGATCTACCGGCCGCCATCGAGGATGGCTGGCGGGGCCGAGGAGGCGGATCGGTTGAGGAAAGTCTCGGGTGGTCCGGAGCCGGAAGAGCTGGGCGCGCGAAAGGCCAAGGGCGCGGGCCGTCTCCTCGATGGTGAGGAGAAGCCGATCTTGAGTTAGGCTCTCGGTCGCCACCTGATGGTCCCTCCCTTTCGGGTGCCTTCCCCTCCGTCGCGCAGCTCTGTGCATGGGAGGCGCGACGGTGGGGAACTAGATCAAGCCACGGGCTGCTGGTGAAAGAGCTGGAGTGCGCGCTCGACGTACTGCTCGAGCGTGATGCCCAGTTCGGCGGCATGCATCTTTGCCCGCCGTCGAACATTCTCCGGAAGCCGGACCGTCGTGCTGATCTTCTCGTCCTTCAGCTTGACCGTCTTACGCTGCCGCTTCATCGCCCCTCCCTGGGACCGACCGTCTAATCTCTCGCCGGGGACGCCCACAAGATAGGCTCTTGCTTTCTTGCTTGCAAGAGAAAAGTGAAGCCTCCGGCAAGATTTCTGTCTTGCAAGGTCGGCCCGTCTGGACTATATTGATAGATGGGCTTGGGCCGATGGAGGGGTTTGATTGAAGCGAGCCAAGAAGTCACGCCGGATGAGCAACTTGAAACCCTTCAATGCCCGACTCCCGAAGGAACTGCACACCGAGGCGATGATCTACCGCGCCAGGACCGGGATGAGTCTTCAGGATCAGGTAGTTGCGGGTCTGCGTCTACTCTACGCGCAACGACAACGGGCCGAGTATTGACCGTGGCCCGTCGTCGTCTCACCCTCACCGCCGCCCACGTCGAGAGTCTTCCGGCCATCGCTGGCGCCCGGACTGAGTACATCGACGCGATCGTCCCCGAGCTGGCCCTGCGGGTATCCCCGCATGGCTCCCGCACCTGGTCCGTGCGCTTCTGGCAGGGCCGAGGCCGAGCCGGGCGACGGGCCGTCCGCGTCACCATGGGGCCGACGAGCCGCCTCGGCCTGGCCGCCGCCCGCGCCGAGGCCCGGACTATCCTCGAGCGACTCTCCCGCGGGCAGCCAACCCAGCCAGAGCGCGGCCTGACGGTCAACGCCCTCCTCAGCCGCTGCCTCGACGCCCTGGACCTACGGGACACGACCCGCCGGGAGTGGTCCCGGCTGGCGCTGGTGGAGATCGGCCCCTCCCTGGGCGCCCGCTTGGCCGCAGACCTGCGCCGGGCCGAGGTCAGGCAGTGGCTCCGGGATGTGGGGGCCCGGTCGGCCTGGACGGCGAACCGGGCCTTCGAAGTCCTCCGCCGGGCCTATTCCTGGGGCCGCCGGGAGGAGCTGCTCGAGGCCTCCCCATGCGACCTACTGGGGCGGCCCTTCCCGGAGCCCTCCTCCGACCGGGTGCTTTGCCGGGACGAGCTCCGGCGGCTCCTTGGGGCCCTCGACCGGGGCATGGCCGAAAATCGGCCGTACGCCGACACTACACGGATGCTCCTCCTCACCGGGGTCCGGCGGGAGTCCGTCCTCGGTGCCAGGCGGGAGGAGTTCGA
>DATEAV010000290.1:0-16328 GCA_035288185.1 Anaerolineales bacterium
GCTTGTCTACTTCGAGGAAACCAGCGATATCAGGACGGCTATTCATCGGGAGAAGCAGCTCAAGGGGTGGGTGCGCAGGAAAAAGGTGGCTCTCGTCGAATCGGTCAACCCGGGTTGGAAAGACCTGAGCGACGCCTGCCCCGGGGGATTGACCTCCTGCTTGTCATGTCATCCTGAGGCCGTCGCCGATGGTGTGCGCCCATCCGACCGGCTCGGAGGCCGAAGGATCTCGTTGCCGCGACGGGCGGGCAGCGCCGGCAGGCGGCGCGCCTAGGCCAACCCCTCGATCTCCATCGGCTCGATCGCGTCGGCCGGCGTGAAGCCGAAGACCTTCCCGAAGAAATCGAGCTCCGCCTCGATCGACCGAATGTGCGTCTCCTCGCGGCGGAAGCCGTGGCTCTCGCCTTCGAACAGAAGCACCGCGTGCGGCACACGATTCCGGCGCAGCGCGGCCACCATCTTCTCCGCCTGCGAGGGCAACACCACCTTGTCGTCCAGCCCCTGAAAGAGGATCACCGGCGCCGAGATGCGATCGGCGGCATGGATCGGTGAGCGATCCAAATACGTCTGGCGGGCCTCCGGATACGGGCCGACCAACCAGTCGTTGTAGCGCGATTCGAACTTGTGTTGCTCCTCGTCGAGCGCCTCCAGGTCGGTCACGCCGTAGTACACGGCGCCGGCGGAGAAGAGGTTGGATTGTGTGAGGGCGCGCAGGGCGGTGAACCCGCCCGCGCTCCCTCCGCGGATCGCCATTCGCGAGCGATCCACCTCCGCCCGATCGGCGAGGGCCGCGGCGGCATAGATGCTGTCTTCGACGTCGACGATGCCCCACTCGCCGTTCAATCGTTCCCGGTAGGCCCTGCCGTAGCCCGAGCTGCCCCCGTGGTTTGGGAGGACGACGGCGAAACCGCGGCTGGTGAAAAACTGGGTCTCGAGATCGACGTACGACGGCGCCATACCCGTCGGCCCGCCATGAACGTCGACAAGGAGCGGCGGCCGCTCGCCGGGCGGGCCGGCATAATCTGGATTGGCCGGCCGGTAGAAGAGCGTGTGGGCTTCGCGGCCGTCGCCTGTGGGGTACGTAAAGGGTACCGGCCTGGAGAGATAGCCAGAATCCGGCAGCGCGGCAATCGGGCTGTGGAGGACGTCGAGCTTCCCGCGGCGCACATCCAGTCGCAGGGCCGACCGGCCGAGGGTTGGGCCACCGCCTACGAACACTAGCGTCTCATCCCCATCACTTGTCAGATAGGGCGGCTGGGCAGAGGTCACCTCGCATTCGATGGGATCGACGCGCCCCGCGCCCGGGTGGATCACCCCGAGGCTCTCCATGCCGTCTTGGGTGTGGGCGCAGGCGATGCGCCCGGCTGAGAGGAACGCATAGCGCGACTGACCAAAGGTCCATTGGGGATAAGCGAGCTCCGCCTCCATGGGCGCCAAGGGCCGGATCTTCCCGTCGATCTCCGCGTACAGATTCCACCACCCCGATCGATCGGAGACGAAATGAAGGATGCCTTCAGCGCTCCACTTCGGGTCGGTGACCGACTCGCCTGGCCCTCCCGCCACCCGACGCGCCCCCCCGGCCGAGCCGTCTGGGCCGAGCTCCGCCACCCAGAGTTCTGACCCCACCCAAGGGAGCCGAGGATGATCCCAGGTGAGCCAGGCGAGGCGCCGGCCATCGGGGGAAAGGCGCGGCGAGGCGAAGAAATCGTGGCCCGAGAGGATCGTCCGCGGGGGAGCGCTTCCATGGGCGGGCAGGGCGACGATCTCGTTGGTCACACCGCGGGCGTCGTGGGTCTCGCGAACACAGATCAGGCGCCCGCCGGGCGTAGCCACGATGTCGGCGTAGCGCAGCGCTCCCGGCGAGGGCGGCTCCGGCGTGATGGGCCGAGGCGGCTTGCCGGGATCCTGACGATAGAGTCTGTGATCATGGTAGTTGGAGAAGACAATCGTGCTGCCGATCAGAGCATAAGCTCCCCCGCCGTATTCGTGGACGCGCGAACGGACGCTGAACCCTGATGGAAGCGCCTCTTCCGGCCCTCGATCCGTCATGCGCATGAGCACCGATCGCCCGCCTTCTTGCGGCCTCACCTCCACCCAATGCGGAGTGCCGGCGGAGATGCGGGTCTCGGTGATGAGCATCTGGGCCTGGGCGTAGGCTCGTGAGGAGATGGGGGACTGCCATGAGCCAAAAGGGGCGACGATCGGGGGAGTCATCGCTTCCTCCAGTTGCACGGGCCGCTCGGATCAGGGGCAGGCATTCAGGAGGTGCTCCTCGAAGGTGACGGCGAAGGCGTGGCGGCCGGACCCGTCGCAGAGGGCGCGGAAATAGAGGTAGGGCGTCTCAGCCGGGGCGGCCACGGCTTGCAGCGAGGAAAGGCCCGGATTGGCGATCGGGCCCGGGGGCAGGCCGGGGACCCGGTAGGTGTTGTAGGGCGTGTCGATCGCCAGGTCTTCGAGTGTGAGAGGTGACCTCCACCAGGCGCCATCCGGTTGCAGCCCGAAGGCGTACTGGACGGTCGGGTCCGCCTCGAGGAGCATCCCGGCGGCAAGGCGGTTCAGGAAGACCGAGGCGATCAGTGCCCGCTCTTCGGCCACGACCGCCTCGCGCTCGACGATTGAGGCCAGCGTGACCGCCTCATGCAGTGTCAGCCCGCGCCCGGCGTAGGCGGAGCGAAAGCCGGGGTCGACCCGGCGCTCGAAGTTCTCGACCATTGCGAGCGCCAGTTCAGCCGCCGTAGCATCCGGACGGAGGCGGTACGTGTCGGGGAAGAGGTAGCCCTCGAGCGAGGCGGGTGGGGGCACCTCGACGGCGATCGGGTATCCCACGGCGCTGCTCGTTGCCGCGAGGAAGTCCTCAGGAGCGAATCCGAAGCCGGCGGCGGGGACCACGGCGGCGATCTCCTCCCGCCGCCAACCTTCGGGGACGGTGAAGACGATCTCGAGGTCGCGGGCGCTCTGGAGCGCCTCGGCAATCTGACGGACGGTCATTGAACCGCCCAGGGCATAGCGCCCCGCCTGGACGCCGACGTCCAGCCCGCGGTAGCGGAGGTAGATGCGGAGAAGAAAGCCCTCGCGTACGATCCCGGCGGCCTGGAGCCGATCGATGACGGAAGCGGCTGTGGCGCCTTCCTCGACCTCGAGATCGATCATGGCATCCGGGGCTCCCGCAGGGGCGTCGAGAGATGGGGCTCGGGCGAGGAGGTAGGCTGCGAGCAGTGAGCGCTGGACCACATCCAGGCGTGGCGAGGGGGCTCCGAGGCTCGCTTCGGCGAGAGTGGGAAGGCCGAGGGCGGCGGAGGCTGCTAGGCCGAGGACAGCGCACCCGGCAAGAACGAGCAGGCCCAGGGCAGCGAGCCGGAAGCAACCCAGGCGCCTATTGCGCATAGCCATCCCTCGCAGCGCATTCAGGGGAGATGCAACCTCGGCTAGGCCGGTCTGTGTGCATCGAGGTAATCCTGGAGGATGACGGAGGCGGCGCGGGCATCGTCCGGTTGGGAGGCGTGGCGCGACGGGCCGGCGGCGAGCGTCGAGCCGCTCTCGTCCCAGGTCTCGATGGGTAGCACCGAGGAGGCGCGCAGGGCTTCGACGAGGCGCAGAGCGCGACGGGCCTGAGGGCCGAGGTTGCCGTCCTGGTCGAGCGCCAGGCCAACGATGATCTTCTCGGCGCTCTCTTCTTGGGCACGGGCAAGGATCTCAGCGGCGTCCGCGGCGCGGGAGACGTGGCGGAGGATCCGAAGAGGGCGGGCGATCGTCCCGGTGGGGTCGCTGACGGCCAGTCCGAGGCGCGCTTCCCCTGGATCGACAGCGAGGATGCGAGGCATTAGCCCGCCTCCCAGGCGAGGCGAAAGTCGATGCGGCCGGGTAGCCAAGGAAGCCACGGAAACCACGGCGGGGAGAGCCGGATCGCGGGGAGGCGAGGCAGGTCGAGAGCGGCAGAGATCTGTTCAGCGGCTTCGCGCTGAGGAAGCCCGGCCAGGCCGCGTTCCAGCGCGCCGAATTCGGGGGGCTCGTACGCTTGCCAGTGAACGATCTGCGCGGCGCTGTATCGTCCGGGGGACGCCTCAATGAAATCTCCATCGATCTGCAACTCCATCGACCCCGGCACCAATTCGAGCATTTCCGCTTGCTCGGCGGCAACCAGCGCTGCCGCCGCATCCAGGTCGTCGGGCCTGTAGGCGTACGCCGTTACGTCGATCTCGAGGGTGAGCTGGAGGCTATCGGCCGGCTCGCCGACTTCCCGGTCGTAGGTGCGCTCGGCCTCGCGCACCGTGCGCAGGCTAGCCATCGCCAGCCTCTCGCCCGGCTCGAGGGAGGCCTCGAGCTCCGCCCCGGCCCGGCCAAGTAGCTGGGCTGTGAGCTCTCGCAGCGCGCGCGACCGATCGGCCGCCGCGACGGCGGGCCGCTCGCTCACTGCGCCGCCGGTCGTGGGCTCCGGGTTGCTCACCTCGACGAGGAACGCCGCCGGCCCTTCCACGGCGTCGATGGCGCCCGCCGGGACGTTGCCTGCAACGCCGGGCGCCGCAGCTCTCACCTCAACGACGGCCTCCTCCCCGGCCTCCAGCGCCACATCTTGAAGCGTGACGAAACGGGCATTGCCGGAATTCGTGGCTCGCAGGCCGGTCTCGGCAGGGATCTCGACTCGGCTGAAAGTGAGATTCGCAAGCACGACCTCCCCCTGCGCGGCGGTGCTATCGATCGTCACCTCGCCGGTCGTGGTCACACGGATCTCTCCCCGGAGCGACCCCGTCACGGTTGCGGCCGGGACTCGACCATCGGCGCGGGGCGCATCCGCGGCCGGATCGAGCCAGAAGGTGAAGACGGCGGCGCGAGAGACCGTCGTCGGCCAGACGGTGATCACCGCCGAAGGGAGCAGCGAGGCGGCGACGGCGAGTAAGGCAAGGATGGGGATGCTGAAGACGATCGTGCGGTAGGGCTGAGACAACGCGCGGCTGAGGCGCGGAGGCCGAAGCGTGGAGAGATCCGCGGGCGCGGCCCGGCTTCGCTGTGCCAGGGGCAAAGGGCGACGCCGACGACGGCTCCAACCCTCTTCCGGGATACGGTCGGGGTTGTCAAACACGGGGATTCCGAGATCGCGCGCGTGCTCGCGGATTTCGGGATCGAGCGTGACGAGGCCGAGCTGCGCGCCCAAGGCGCGGGCGCGGCGCTCCAGGAGGACAAGATCGAGGCGGCGGGTGAGGGGGCGGCCCTCCTTCGGCCAGACGAGGACGACGCGCCCGGCCTGCGCCCAAGCCAGCTTGTCGCGGGCGGAGACGTGGTCGTCGTGCGGATCGAGGTGGAGGATCTGGGTCTTCACGCTCCGCCGGGATCTATTTCAGATGGGAACGGACCCACTCGCGTGCGAGAGTGAGGGCTTCGGGGAGGCGCGATGCATCTTTGCCGCCGGCCTGCGCCAGCGTAGGCTTGCCGCCGCCACCTCCGCCGACGGCTTGTGCCGCGGCTTTGACGATCTCGCCGGCATGCAGTCCACGCGCCACAAGGTCCTCGCTCACCGCCGAGATGATCACAGGCCTGCCCTCCTCGGCCGAGGCGAGGACGATCGCGCCGGAGGGATGCTCCTGGCGGAAGCGATCGGCGAGGCGGCGCAGCGTCTCGGCGCCGGCGTCGGGAATGGTGCCGAGGAGGAGCGCCGAGCCGGAGAGGCTCTCGGTCTTCAGGCTCTCGTACGCCGCGGAGGCGAGCCGCTCGCGCTGCCGGGCGAGCTCGCGGGCGAGCTGATTGCGCTCGTCTTCGAGCGAGCGCAATCGCTCCTCGGCGGCCTCGGGAGCGGCGCCGAGGCGCGCCGCGAGGCGCTCCAGAATCTTGAGGCGCCCCTGGATGAGAGCGAGCGCGCCGCGGCCCGTGAGAGCCTCGATGCGCCGCACGCCGGCGGCGACGCTGCCCTCGCTGAGGATGAGGAAGGGGCCGATCACTCCGGTCTCGGTGACGTGCGTGCCGCCGCACAGCTCATACGAGAACCGCTCGGGCGCGCCGATGCTCACCGTGCGAACCCTCTCGCCGTAGGTCTCGCCGAAGAGCGCCATCGCGCCTTCGGCGACGGCCTCCTGGCGAGGTCTCTCGACGATCGCCAGCCGATGATTGCCGAGGATCTCGTGATTGACCATTTGCTCGACGCGCTCGATCTCCTCGGGGGCCATGGCCTGATGGTGCGTGAAGTCGAAGCGCAGCCGGTCCGGCGCGACAAGCGAGCCGGCCTGGCGGACATGCTCGCCGAGGACAAGGCGCAGCGCGGCGTGGAGTAGGTGCGTGGCGGTGTGGTTGCGCATGATGTCCCAACGCCGGCGGTCATCGACGGCGGCCAGGGCGGCGTCGCCTAGGCGAGGGCGGCCGCGCGCCACGCGGCCGAGATGGGCGATGATCCCGGCCGCCGGGCGGGCGATGCCCTCGACGGCGATCTCCCAGCGCGGCTCGTGCACCGAGACGATCGTCCCCGTATCGCTCACCTGGCCGCCGGCCTCGAGGTAGAAGGGCGTGTGCGGGAGGACGACGGCGACCTCATGGCCCGGCTCGGCCGTCTCGACGATTGTTCCGTCGCTGACTAGGGCGAGCACGGGGCCTTCCACCTCGAGGGACCCGTACGGATCGTTGCGGACGCCCTCCGGGCCGATCTTTCCCTCGGCGCGCAGGCGCTCGAAGATCTCGCGGTAGGTGTCGACCGCCTCGCCGCCGAGCTCACCCATCGCCTGCCCAGCGCCCGAGGCCAGTCGATGGCTCTCCATCGCCTTCCGAAACCCGGGCTCGTCCACGTCGGCGCCCTGCTCGCGGGCGATGTCGCGGGTGATCTCGAGGGGAAGGCCGTAGGTGGCGTAGAGATCGAACGCCCGCTGGCCGCCGAGGATGGGCTTTTCCGCCCGGCGGGCTTCCTCGAGCAGAGCCATCAAGTGGGAGACGCCGATGTCGACGGTGCGTTGGAAGCGGCGCTCCTCGTCGGTGATCGTGCGCAGGATGGCGGCGCGCGCCCGGACGATCTCGGGATAGACGCCGCCATACTCGTCGATCACCGTCTCGGCGACCCTGGCCAGGAAGGGCTCGGTGAAGCCCGCCTTAGAGCCGAAGCGGCCGGCGCGGCGGATGACCATGCGCGTGACGTAGTTGCGGCCCGTATTGCCGGGGACGACGCCGTCGGCGATGAGGAACGTGGCGGCGCGGGTGTGGTCGGCGATGACGCGGTAGGCGGTGAGGTGCTCTCGCCGCTCGGCCTCGCCGTGGCTGGCGAGCGTCTGGATGCGGTCCATGATCGGTGTGAAGAGATCGGTCGCATAGGAGTTGTCGGCGCCTTGGACGATCATCGTCAGCCGCTCCATGCCCATGCCGGTGTCGACGCCCGGGGCGGGCAGCGGCGTGCGCGAGCCATCGGCCGACTGGTTGAACTGCATGAAGACCAGGTTCCACACCTCGACGAACCGGTCATCAGGATTGACGTCGAGCGCGTAGGGCAGGTCGGCAGGCGTGATGGCGCCGCGCTCGGGGTGGAAGTCGTAGTGGATCTCGCTGGTAGGGCCGCAGGGGCCTGTATCGGCCATTTGCCAGAAGTTGGTCTTATCGCCCATACGGGCGACGCGCTCGGGCGGGACGCCGATCTCGCGAAGCCAGATTCGCAACGCGTCGTCGTCGCTCTCGTGCACGGTGTAGTAGAGCTGGTCGGGCTTGAGGTCATAGACAAGCGTCAGGCAATCGTAGGCGTAGCGGATCGCCTCGCGCTTGAAGTAATCGCCGAAGGAGAAGTTGCCGAGCATCTCGAAGAACGTGTGATGGCGCGGTGAGGGGCCCACGTTTTCGAGATCGTTGTGCTTGCCCGAGACGCGCATGCAGCGCTGGGCGGTGACGGCGCGGCGGTAGGGCCGCTTGTCCTGGCCGAGGAAGACGTCCTTAAACTGGACCATCCCGGCGTTGGTGAAGAGAAGTGTCTGATCTCCGCCCGGGACGAGGGAGGAGGAGGGAACGACCGTATGGCCCGTCTCGGTGAAGAAATCGAGGAAGGCCTGGCGGATCTCGGCGCCCGACTTCGGCCGCGACGGCGCGGCGGGTTTCTTCTTCGGCATTCGGCCTCCACAGGCTGAGAGGGGATTATAGTCGAGGTGCGGAGGGGGTTCAACGGAGGACATGCGCCCTCTGCCAAGAGGTTGGAGATTGCTCGCCGCGGAGGAGGAGTGGCGTTGGTCTGTGCTTGGGTGTATCCTTTAGGGTGACGGTCCTGCGGGGGTTGCGATGCCTCTTCGGGGGGTCTTTCCTCGGCCTGTGCTGCTCGGCCTGGCGCTGTCCCTGCTCCTGGCATCCTGCTTCACGCCTGAGCCCATTCCCACTCTCGTCGGCGAGACCGTTGCGCCCCCCCTCGTCCTGGGGGATGTGCCCCTCTCGGGATCCGAGCCGGCATATGAGCCCGGCCTATGGAACGACGCCGATGGGCAATGCGTTTGGCCCGACGCCTCCCTCGTTGAGTGCTCCACGAATTGCTACGCGTATGCCCTCGACGACCGCAGTCCTCTCCCCCATGGGACTACCCTTCAGCCAGGGCAAATGAGCGGATATCAGATGACAACCGCCGATGTCAGCGTGAACCGCATCATCGAGCTGGCGCGAGCCGATGCAGAGGCCTCAGGGCGCCTGTTCGAGGACGTCGCCAGAGACGAGGCCTGCCCCGCCGGAACCTACAAGATCGCCCTTGTGGTCGACCCCGAGTACCCGGACTACCATTGGTACCGCCAGAATCCCAATGGAACATGGTCCGGGAAATCGGGCCTGACGCCGGTGACCGATGTAGATGCCTCCGGCCAGGTGATCTGGGATCCCGCTGCCGCAGACCGGAACTACATCCCAAGGGGATGGGACCTCAACTACTCGGATTTCGGAGGGTACTTCTGTGTGGGCCGTGCGCCATAGAGGCGATACGGGAAGCGAGGGCATGGCCGCTGGTTGTCGGCCGGGATGGGGAGGAACGGGATGAGGCCGAGGCGAGTCCTTAGACGAATGCTTGAGATAGGGATGCTGGCCGCGCTCACCTTCCTTCTCGCCGGCTGCGGTAGAGGGGAGGGTACGGTGACCCCCGGAGCAGGGCGCACTCTCGAGGATTTCGCGTTCCTGGAGCTTGGAATGACGCCCGAACAGGTCACGGATATCATTGGCCCGCCAGACCGAGTAGTCGGCTCGGGGGTGACCGGCTACTCGTATGATCTGGCCGATGGCTCCCGCATATCGCTCAATTTCGGGCCGTCCGGCCGGACCCTCGATCGGGTGCTGCTCATCAAGCCCGATGGCAGCCGAGAGGTGATTCTGGGCGAGGAATAGTCTGCTCGCGCTCGCTCTACTCCTTGTAGGTCTGCCTGCCTTCCATCAGCAAGGCATCGATCTCTTGGGCGGCCTCAGCCCGCGATAGCCCCTGCGCTGCTGCCCATTCTTCATCCACCATCTCGTGGGCAGCGCGCAGCAGTATGGCATTGCTCTCGTTCAGCGGTTTGTTCCACCGCTGGGCGGACAAGTCGCGCACGACTTCGCACCGTGCCCGGAGGCTGCCGTCTTTCAGCCGCTCGGCCAGGTCGATTTGGCGTTGCCGGTGGTCCTTGGCCAGGGCCGCTGGGCGCCCCTTCAGCAATCCACGATATTGGGCCAGGTCGCCCTTGGCCGTCAGCCTGCGCAGGCCGCTTGCGGGCCCGTTCACCGGGACCCAGATGGTCCCTTTCGGCATGCAGATTTCATAATAGAGGCGTGCAGCTCCCGCGCCGAACTGTCTTCTCTCGAGCTTGACCACGCGCCCAACTCCGTGCTGTGGGTGAACAAGCCAATCGTCGATTTCGAATGGCATTCGCTACCTCTAGAAGCGACCCCTGCCGCCCCGTGAGTCGCGGAATCCGCCGCGCTCTTCGCGCGGGCGGGCCAGGTTCACAGTCAGATCGCGCCCGTTCAAGGCTTGCCCGTTCAGCGTACTGATGGCCTTCTGGGCTTCCACCTGGGAGCTCATTTCCACGAAGGCAAAGCCCTTCGATTGGCCCGTGTCTCGGTCTTTGATCAAGGCGACCGACACCACCGTCCCCGCCTGGGCGAACAGGGAGCGCAACTCGTCCTCGGTCGTGGAATACGCCAGGTTGCCGACATACACTTTCACTTCCATCTTCTGAGCTCCTTGGGGGTGTGCATTCTAGAAGAATCGCCGCCAATCCCATACGAGGGTTTGACGGCTATGAATGCACGCTAAACCGGGTATACGATTAGGGCAATTATACCATCAATCAGGCAGTTCTCGGATCGACGCTGCTAGGATGTGTGGGGCAATTCACGAACCCTGGCGACCTGGGAGGTCCCGGCGCCCCGGAGGCGGGCCGGGGACCGAAGAGGCCTCTACTCTGGGATAGCGGATCTGTGGCGACCAACGCGCCGCCGCGGCGCGCGGAACGCATCTCGGCCCGCCGCAATCACCTGGCGGGGGGCCGAAAAGACCGCGTCACCACGGCCGCGATTTGGCCTAGAATTGTGGGCAGGCAGACCCATGCGCCGACGCCTCACCACGTTCACCCGCGGTCAGCGCCAGTGGCGCCCGTTGCCCACCGATGAGGTGAGGCTTCCGGGCTATCCACCCACGCCGGCGCGGCCGACCAAGATCCCAGCCTGGCTTCTCATCGCGCCCGCGAGCGGCGCCCTTGTCATGGCGTTCGTCATGGCCTTCGTCTACGGCAACATCATCTTCCCGTTGGCGATCGCCGGGGCCAGCCTGATCTATCCCCTCGTGATGATCGGACGGCAGAAGCAACTAGACAAGACGTTCGTTCTCGACCGGGAGAAGATCGAGCAAGCCTACTCCCGCCGGGTGGAGGAAGTGGAAGGAGAGATCAACGCCCTCCGCAAACGTCAGGCCGAGGCGCTGGACTTCACCTATCCGACCCCGAAGATCATCCGCAGTTGGCTGGAAGGCGGGAGCTCACGCCTCTGGGAGCGGCGCCCTGGCGATTCGGATTTCCTCGATGTTTCCGTAGGGACCGGCGACGTCCCCGCCTCCTTCAGCCTGCGTCTCCCCGGCGTCGAGATCCCCGAGCTGGCCCCGGCGCAGCTCTTGGAGGCGCGCGATCGCCTCAAGCAACTCCTTACGCTTCCCGATCTGCCGATCACCGTCCGCCTGCGCGACGTGGGATCCCTGGCGATCACCGGCCCTCGCAGCATGCGTGAGGGCCTGGGGCGCAGCGTGCTCTGCACGCTGGCTGCGATGCATGCCCCCTCCGATTTGGAGATCTACGCGGTCTACGCCGCCAACCGCGTCGAAGAATGGGACTGGCTGAAGTGGCTGCCGCACGCGCGGGCCCTCGATGGCGGCGACGAGACCCACCTGGCCTACGAGCCTTCCTCCGCGCGCCTGTTGGTGTCGGGCCTCCTGGACAAGCTCCGAGCCAGAGAAGTCCGCCCTGGCGACGGCTCCGGCCCAGGCCGGACCGCTCTCGTCATCTTCCTTGCCGATCAGGAGCTCATCCGCGGCGAGGCGACGATGCACTACCTGCTCGACAAGGGCCCCGCTCTAGGAGCCTACACGATCCTGCTGGCCCCGAACCCCCAGGAGGTTCCTGACCGCTGCGCCGCTCGCGTCGACGTGGCCGACCCCCGCAAGGCCAGCTTCCTAGCCGGCGACCGGTCGGCGCCTCGCACCCTCGAGCCCGCCCTCACCGAGATGGCCCTGGCCGACAAGATCTCCCGATCGCTGGCGCCGATCCGCTCGACCGGCGGACCGGGCATGGAAGACCTGCCGGATGAGATCCGCCTTCTTGACCTGTTGGGCATGGGCGATCTCGAAGACGTGGATCTGGAGAGCCGCTGGCTTGAGGCCCTCAGCAAGCCGCCGACGCTCGAGACCCCGCTCGGCATGCGTCACGGCCGCCGGCCGCTGGTCGTCGACCTCCGCCAAAGCGGGCACGGGCCTCACGGCCTGATCGCAGGCACGACGGGCTCCGGAAAGTCGGAGCTCCTGCTCAGCCTCCTCGCCGGGCTCGCCCTCAATCACCATCCCCACCAGGTCAATTTCGTCCTGGTGGACTACAAGGGCGGGACGGCGATGTCGGTACTGGAGGATCTCCCGCACACCGTCGGCGTCGTCACCGACCTCGACGGGAAGCAGACGCGGCGCGCTCTGGTGGCGTTGCGCAGCGAAATGTCCCGGCGCGAGGAGATGCTCACGCGCTACCACGTCGCCGATATCGACAAGTATCACGTCCTCGGCCACACCGACCCGTTCCCCTACCTCTTCATCGTCATCGATGAGTTCGCCGAGCTCAAGGAGCACTTCAAGAACGACCTGGCCGACATCCTGCGGGAGTTTGTCAGCGTCGCCCAGAAGGGGCGTGCCCTCGGGGTCCACCTGATTCTCGCCATGCAGAAACCGGAAGGCGTGGTGAACGACAGCATCCGCGCCAACATGAAGTTCCGGGCCTGCCTGCGCGTCGAGAGGGCGGAAGACAGCCGCAACGTCCTGGGGCGCCCGGATGCCTATCTGCTTCCGGCGCGGCCACCGGGAAGGGCCTACTTCCAGGTGGGCAACAACGAGCAGTTCGACCTTTTTCAGGTAGCGCGTGTGGCGGGCTTCCAGCGACGCGCTGGGGAGGCGCTGGAGGCGCGCCGGGTGACCGTGGCCGAGGTGGGGCCGGACGGCCGCCGCATCCCGCTCCTGGATGTGGGAGAGGAGACGGCGCCGCAGTCCGAGCCGGGGGAGATGCGCACCGAGGCCCAGCTCCTGGTCGAGAAGGCGAGCAAGGCCGCCAAGCGGATGGGGATCAAGCGCCTCCCGAGCCCGTGGCCGCCGCCGCTGCCCTCCTCGATGCCTCTATCATCACTGTTTGACGGGTCAGGCCTGAAGATGTGGGATGGTTCGGTCTGGCCGCCGCCCTCCGCCGACGACGGCATGGCCGCGCCGATCGGCCTCCTCGATGAGCCCGCCCGGCAGCGCCAATCGCCTCTCCTGCTCGATCTTGCCCAAGACGGCAATCTCCTCGTCGTCGGGGCCCCCGGCTCCGGCAGGACGACGCTCGCGCTGACGTTGATCACGAGCCTGGCCCTCACTTTCCCACCCGACAGCATCCATTTCCATCTGATCGACTTTGGGGGGCATCAACTCCAGGCGGCCTTCTCCAAGTTTCCGCATGTGGCCGGCGTCTACGCAGCCAGCGAGCCCGATCGGATTCGCCGCCTGCTCTCGACTCTCGACGGGGAGCTCGAAGACCGCAAGGAACGATTTGCCCTGGCCGGTGCGGCCAGCCTCGCCGGGTATCGGCGCGCGGCCGGGGAGGGCAAGGGGCTCCCGGCGATCATCACGCTGATCAACAACTTCTCCGGCTTCCAGGAGGCCTTTGTCGACGAGCTTGCCGGATGGACTCAGCTGCTGCGCGGAGGCGCCGCCTACGGCCTCTACTTCGTCATCACCTCCGACAGGCTGCCGATCACCCGCGTATCCGACTTGATCCCTTCGCGGATTACCCTGCGCCTCACCGATCCCACGTGGTATGCCGTGATCCTGGGCACACGGCCGGACCTGAGCACCTTCGATCCGCAGCCGGGCCGCGGATTCGTGAGCCTCAAGCCGCCGGTCGAGGTTCAGGTGGCCTTGCCCACCAAGGGATCTCCGGATCGCCAGCTGGCCTCGCTGCAAGATCTCGGGAAGAAGATGAGCCGGGCCTGGAAAGGACCGCGGCCTTCGGCGGTGCGGCTCCTCGTCGACGAGGTTGCCCTTGGCGACGTCTTGCCGGCCGACGCCCTCCAGCGCTGGCCGATCAACGCCGGGCCGGCGGCGGTAATCGGGCTGGATGACTTGCACCTCAAGCCCGTGGCCCTGGATCTGGCCCGGCGCGGGCCATATGTCTTGGTCTCCGGCTCGCCCGAGGGGGGCAAGACGACCGCGCTGGCCTCGCTGGCTCTCAGCCTGGCCGCGTGCAACCATCCATCCAAGTTGATGCTGGCGATCATCGCACCCAACCGGACGGAACGGGTTCCTCTTGCGCTCCTGGCAGGGCTCCCCCACACGCTGGTCGTCGCTCAGACCGAGCGTGAGATGGAGCCGCTGCTCGACGCGCTCGAGGCTCGTGCCGCGACGCTGGAGAAGAACGCCACGAGTAAGCAGAAGGAAGCGATCGTCCTGCTGATTGACGACTACCACCTGCTCTCAAACCGGATCTCGGCGGCGGCGATGACGCGCCTGGAGGCGATCGTCCGCAAAGGGCCGGACACCTCACTCACAACCGTGCTGGCTGCGCCTGCCAGCTTCCTGGCAGGCGGCGACAACATCCTCCGCCAGTTCAAGGCCGCCCGAAGCGGGCTGTGGCTGAAGTCCACCGACGCCACCGACGCCATGATGGCCGGGCTCAAGGTCCCTGCTTCCTTGAAAGGGAAGACGCTTCCGGCAGGGCGCGCAGTCCTGTTCGGGCCCTCGGACTCCATCGTCCTTCAAGTGGCCTCACCTCAGGCGACGGCTGAGCGGCCCGGCCTGCCAGCCGACATCGCTGCCTGGGTGGAAGCCGTCCGGAGCGCGGCCACACGGCCGGCCCAGGCTGCGAATCAATAGCCCCCGCCGGGAGGGCGCGGGGGCTACCAGCTACGTTGTGAGGTTGTCTGCGGCTAGTTGGCGGCCGCCGCACCTGCCGCGGCCTGCCGGGCAGCCTCGTCCAGCTCGCGGAAGTTCTGAGCGACGCTGACCAGGTACTGATAGACGTTGTTCAGCGTGTTGCTGTAGCGCTCGAGCTGGGTGATCCAGTCGCCGTACGTGGCCTGGAATTGCGACTGGGCTGGCCCGTCCCACGCGGAATCCAGCTCTGCATTGATCGCCCGCAGGCGGCCAAGCAGGTCGTTCACGGTGCCGTCTCGTTCGGCTTTCACGCGAGCGGCCAGTGCTTCTACGGTTTCAACATCAATTCTCAAGACGGGCATGGGTGTCCTCCATTTCAGCCTGGTCGGGTTTCTAATCCCATTTTTGCATAGTTCCGTGGGAAATCAATAGACGCGGCCACTTTCACCCCTCCTCCGACCATAGGAGCTGGGTCCTAAAGGCCCCTCCTGTGTGCAAAAGCCGTTCCGGGGGCGTGTCGTTTCAGTAGCACGGGCCCCGGGCCGTTGCATGTCGGTTCTGGGTGTGATACCTTGCGCGTGGTTGGCGTTTCGGGGCTTTCGCCCTGGAAGGTGGGAATTCCAGCAGCCATGCCTCACCCCCGCCAACGAGGCGGGTGGGATGGAATGGGGATTGCTCCGAATTGCCAGCGGCTGGAAGCTATTGTAAGATGGGGGCCCGACGCCCTCCCTCATCTACCACCAGGCTAATTTCCCCGGGGCGGGGGGACCCTGGGCCGCGCCTTTGAGGTTGCATGGCTGCCGTCGTGGTGACGATTACGGACGGGAAAGGCTCGAATCGGGATCTGGAGCTCCCGGGCGATATTCCCATTCGCGGCCTGGCCCCCTCGATTGCCTACGCGATCCAACATCCGGATCTGCCCGACCCCGACATCCCCGTCCGTTTTGTCCTGAAGCACCAGCTCTCGGGTGAGGTGCTCTCCCCGGATCGCACGCTCGAGGCCGCGGGGGTTGTCCACGGCGACCAGCTTCTCCTGATGGTCAAGCCTATCTCCGTGAAGGTCGTCGGCGGGGCGGGGCCTCCTCCCTTTGGCGGCCCGGGCTTCATCTCCTCCGAAAGCAAGACCTTTCCCTTCCGCGGGAAGGCCGTCGTCGTGGGGCGAGTGGACGCGGCGGCGGGAATCGTTCGCACCGTCCTCGGCGTCGACCTCACGGATCTCGACTCGGCCGGAGCCCCGTCCGTCTCCCGGCGTCACGCCCGCATCTTCCTCCAGCACGGCGAATGGCTCCTCGAGGATCTGCGCAGCACCAACGGCACGGCGGTCAACGAGCAGTGGCTCGATGCCGGTGAGCGGGTGGCGCTGCGTGATGGTGACGAGGTGCGCTTCGGTGACGTGACGCTGGTCTTCGTCTGGGACTCACAGGAAGCCAGGCCGGCCGATAGTTGACTCTTGGAGTTGAGTGTGAAGACCTTGATCACCCGTCCATCTTCCCGTTACACCTTGTGGCAGCTGCGCCTGACGCTGGGGGCTCTGACGCTCTTTCTCTTGGCGGAGGCCGCGCCTGCCTTCTCACAGACCGAGCCGGCCTCGCTGCGAATCACACACATCGATACCGAGCTGTTCCCCGAGGTGCGGCTGCAGGTGGCGGCCGTCGATAGCGCTGCGGATCCCGTCGACGTGCTCGCCTCTAGCTTCGCGTTGTCGGAAGACGGGGTGCCCTTCCCGATCTCTTCCGTCGCCCAGAGCGAAGTCGGAGTCCGGGTGATCTTCGTCGCCGAGCCTGGC